>JAEEHZ010000090.1 GCA_016281115.1 Clostridiaceae bacterium
AAATATGTATTTGTGCTGCGGATTCTTCTTTATGCCCTCAAAATACGTTATATCTACCTGTCCTCTCGACCACCAGAAAAAATCGCTCATACTATCCATAAAGACAGCCTGCGGCTTTTTACTGTTTAACTGCTTTAACCTCTCAGGAAAGAACTCAGGATCGCGCCAATCTTTGACGAAATGAAACCTGTCGTTTAACTTTCTTGCGTAGCAATACTCGCAGCCGTTCTTACAGCCCACAACGGGGTTTACCGTGCAATCGCACCAGTCAATCTTTGTCTTTTTCATCTTCTTTATCCTTATAATCAAGAGTTATATTTAAGTCTATACAGGTGTGATACACCTCTTTGCCTTTTGCAGCACGGGCAAGTCGTTTTTCCACTTTCTTAGCAGTTCTTTTTAATACAAAATTCAAAAGTTTACTGTTTATTCTTCCCGATAAGCCGTTCTCAGTTTTCCTTAAATTACTTAGTTTCATCTTCCAAAACTCCAAATCTCTCTGCAAAATAGGTTTTTGTGATAATGAAACCCGCGTCGTCAGAGTGCGCCTTTAACCACTTGAATATCTCTTTTGCGGTTTCAATTTGCACCGCCTCTTTATATTTTGCAAGGTTGCTATAAAGACGCTTGTTGTCAATTTGTAACTGCTCGTTTGCGCTTTTTACGAACTCGTAGTTTAATTTTGTCGTCAGATAATCGCTATACTCCTCTTTCGACAAGTAAACTTTTTCATCTTCGACTTTTTGATAGAAAGGCTCCATTTTCCCCTCTTCGTCAACAATTTTCGCCATTTCTTTAATCTGCTGTTCTTTATTCATATTTTCGCTCCTATATCTCAAAGTTTCTTTCGTCGGTTGCAAGTCTTTAAGTCCATTAAAAACGTCGTCCACGCTTATAAAGGCAGTCGTCCCGTTTTTAAATATTACCTCTATGCCTCCGTTTGAATAGTTAAGTTCTGTTATTTCGCTCTCAACAGGAAAATGTATCATACTTTTACTCCTTTTTCCTAACTTTAAGTTTTGTAGTATTTTAATCTCTTGGGGTGCATAGCAAAATAAAACAGCAAGCCCAAATATTACCCCTAAAATTGCAACAAAGATTTCCGCCGCACATAGTAAAGTGCTATCGTAAATGCCTAAATCGTCCAGCGCTTGCCATATTCTCAAAAATGACACTAAGAGCAAGGTGCAGCCCAGACAAATATCGAATATAAACCAAAGTATTGTTTTCTTTCTCATTGTGCTGCCTCTACATAACACCACGACTGCGGCGGACGGGTTAAAACTTTTTCGCACTTGATATGATGAATTAAGGTAATATATTCATAAGAATACTCACAAAATTCGCCGTCTTCACGCAAGCACTCTTTTGTCATACCGCAATATTTACAATAACCATTAAACTCTCTTATCTCTTTCGGCTTGTCGTAGATTTTTAGGTTGCTTATGTGCCAAGCATAGCCGTTCCCTTTCATTACTCTTAAATCTTTATCTTTGGGAATATTAAAGTATTTATCAACCTCGTTTTCAGTTAAACAGCCCTCTGTGGCGCAGTCGTGGTAGAATAAGTCAATTCCATAATCGCTACATTTCGCATTAACGGTTTCTATCCTATCGCAAGTAAACTCGCCGATTACCTTACCTAAAAACGGACGCATAAGCGGCTGATATTCTTCTGGGATACGGTTAAACGATTTCTTATCTTTGCTACAATAAATAAGGGTTTTTCTGCTCCACTCTGGATCGCGAGGAAAGTTTTTGCCGACCTCAACCGTCTTTTCTTGCGGAATATTCCAGCCCATTTTTCGGGCGATTATGAGAAAAACCCAGTATGGTTTTATGCTGCGAATTACGCTTTTCATTTGCCTATTCCTCCAATAAGGTTATTGCAATAATTTCATCAATGCAATTACCCAGATAAAACTGTTTTATTGCGTCTTTTTGACTTTCCGCAGTTATCTTTGTCGTTAAAATTCTTTCGTTATATGCGATATAAGCAATTAAATAATTTTTAGGCATTTTTATTTTTTCCTCCGATTTTTTATAGCCTGATATAGTTTTTTAAGCGCCATTGCTAAGGCAATTTGCAGCGGCACGGCGGGCGTAAAAGGTCCAGCCCAGAACGCTATAATCGCGCCGAACGCGGTCCACCACCATTGACTTACGATTATTGCTAAAAGCCCCGTAACAATGCAAGGCGACCAGAATATAGCCTCTGCGATAATTACCCATAACAACATTTCTCTGTTCAGAACGTGCTTTCTGAGCCATTTCCACGTCTTTTTTATGCGTTCTTTCATTTGCGTTAATACTTTATAAAGTCTTTTCCATACAGGCGGTTTACCTCGTCAAAAACAAACTTTAAGCCCAGCCCCGCATTAGACGGCTGCCATATTTTTTTAGGATTCCAGTTTACCCACCCGTCGGGCTCGATAGTCGGTGCGGTTTCGCTATAATCTGGGTTATCTACCCACTCGCCGCCGCGCAGAATATAATCATAGATCTGCGGGTGTAATTCGCCTAAAATTTCAAAACGCGACTTTCCGTTTTTCTTGTGCTCGTTTACCGCTCCGAAACCGCAATACATACACCCCGTTCGTTGACAACCAGAACACCTTAGTTTACCAAAACCGTCTATACATAATTGACCGCTTTTCGTTGTGTTGGTAACCTCGCCATAACACCTCGCTATCGGCAAATTGTTCTGCTTTATGTATTGCAAAATGTCCTGCTCCGTCCAAAAACTTAACGGTTGTGATTTGTTGCTTTCAAAAGCGTTACAGCCCGTTCTTAGCCACCCTTGCAAACGCAGCCTGCTTTCTTCGGTTGTTGTTCCAAGCATTGCCGCCCTGCCAGTTTTTTTAGAATAACTTTTCATAGGCGATTTTTTCATACGACCACAACAAAGATGACTTATCTTAAAGGGGAGTTCGCGGCAAGCAGGCAAGTATTTCTCGTGATTAAATGATGACTTGCCCCCTCCTACTTGCCCGTCTAAAAACACCTTGCATTTTCTTTCGCCGACAATTCGTTTGCGCTGTCGTAAAGTTTCTTTCGGAAATGTCTGATAGAGATACCCCCCCCCCCGACTATTTTGCGAGCGAAATAAATTGACTCGGCAATTTCTTTACTAAACAACGGGTAACCTGTTTGTATGACAATCTCACGAAAAGTCATTTTTGGCTTTATCCAATCAACGTTATCTACGGTCCTTACGAACTCTCTTATTTCGGGCATTTCTAAGCCAGTATCGCTGAAAGCAGCACGCACGTCTGGGTATAAATTCCTTACGAGGTGCAGCAACACCGTGCTATCTTTACCGCCGCTGAAAGAAACATATACCCCGTCAACGCCGTAATAGTTTACCCACTCTCTTATGCGTTGCTGAGTTTTCTTGACCTTTAATTCAAGCGGTAAAGCCTGTAAAAGTTGTAATTCTTCTCTTGTCCGCATTTTATATTTTTTCTATAAGTCCAGCAGCAGCGAGGTCGCATACAGCGTCGTAAACTGTTACACGTTTCGCCTGATACTTAACGACACTATGGACGCGCGTATCGTTTTCATAAATTTTGTCAAAAGAGAGTTCACGCATTACGTTGTTTACAATTATTACGCTGTCATCACGGCAGGCAAAATAATAATTCGTCTGCGTTCTCGAAACC
>JAEEHZ010000091.1 GCA_016281115.1 Clostridiaceae bacterium
CCCCGACGTCATAATCTTCGACGAAGCCACAAGCGCACTCGATACCGTGTCCGAAAAGGAGATACAGAAGGCGATAAACAATATGTCGAAAAACAGAACGACGTTTATAGTCGCACATAGACTTTCCACCATAAAGGACGCGGATAGGATAGCAGTCATAAAAGACGGCGTGTGCTGCGAAATCGGAACGTTCGACGAACTCATCGCAAAGAAAGGCGAATTCTACGCAATGCAGACGCTGCAGTCGATATAAATAATGGAAATAAAACCCCCGCAAGGTTATACCTTGCGGGGGGTTATTATATTTTTTACAGGTTTATTCGCTTTTTGATAAAAATTGTTTATTCTTTATGTCTTGCAACAACTGTATTATTTCTGCAAAGCCGAGAAGAGAGATTCCCGATAAATATGCGATAATCCAACAAATTATTGCAGGAAGAAACGAAAACTCGGATTTATTATAAGCTGAATATGAGAAAAGATTATTTAAACTTCCCACCTCAAATCCCGCATATAAACCCAAAATAAAACCGCCGACAATTATCACCCATGCGGAAGCTATTAATACATTGGCAATGATGTTGTAGCTTTTTTCATCTTTGTCTCCGGAATATTTTAATATTTCGTCATATTCTTCATCTGATACCTCAATCGGAACCTTTTTATAGTATTTTTGATTTTCCGGGTCCCAATAAGTATAATCGGCATTATAAGAACCCGAAAGCTCATACTCTTTTTCGCATATACCTAATTCAAGTAATTTTTGAGCTTTCTTTTCCTCGTGTTTTTTCTTTGTCTCTTCTTTTTTAGCTTCCAAATATTTCTTTACTATTTCATTCATTTTTTTGCCTCCTTTTTTGATTTTTCCTTGATTGGCCTTTTTTTTTATGTTCAAACTATAATCAATATTCCCCTAATAATTCTACAGCGGGCTTGCCCGACGGGGTTTTGCCGTAATAATGTCAGCTGATTTCAACTGCTTCGGCAAGAGGTATCATAGACGACAGACTTGACCAGATAAACGCCTTGATTTTGGCCGTGCTGCCACTGCTGTTTGAGAAAGACGCACCGAAAGTCGCGCTTTTTCCGACGTCCATGTCAGCGTAGAGATAGCGCGTTTCAAGTAACCGTCCCTGCTCGTCGTAAGACGCGAGAATAATGCATGCGCGGTTGGTATAAGATTTATTCTTAACAGTTGCTTCCGCAAAGAACGCGCCGTTTGGAATTGAATCCAAGGGCTTATCTGACGGAGAACGCAGATTAAGTGAAGTAATTGATATATCAGGCTCCGCTTCCCATTGCGCATACAGTTTTATATTTTTGTTGTCTTCATAGATATCACCCGGCTGATAAATTACCTTGCTGCTCGGATATAATGACCAACCTTTGAAAACGTATCCATCGCATACAGGAATAGCAGAGGTCAACGTCAACGGCTCGCTGAAATGTTTTTGCTGTGGTGCCGGAGCATTAATTCCGCCGTTGGCGTCATAGGTAACGACTGCAGTGCTTGTCCACATTCCTATACCCCATGTCTGTTCGTTTCCGAAGTAAGCGTTTTTGGTTGTGTTGGGCGCACTTGTTGCGTCATAAACCTGCGAGTATGCAAGCTGCCATGTGATCGGCACGTCCTGCGTGCCTCTTTCGCCGTTCGGACTTGTCAGATAAACAAAACCGAGAGTGCTGAAATCCCCTGTTGTTCCGCATGTGGTCTGGTAAACGTACATTTCCCATTCGCCCGTACCTACGTTGTTTGTCAGCCACTTATACTCAGGATTGTCGCCTATGGCGTTGCTTGCCGAGGTAAAATAATATCCGACAGGCGCTTTTGCAATAAAGACGTGGCGGAATACCGCTCCGGGGTAAGAATAAACTTTCATATAAAATCCGCCGAGCGCGGGAGCCGTATTGCCCCACGAGGAAATCTCTAAAACCGTTTCACCGAATCCGAGCGCCGGGTCAGCGTCTTTTCGGGTTAATTCCACAGCATTGTCTCCATTTCGATAATTATTATTATAAGAATAGATGTCATTGAGTTCAAACGGCTGACTGAATAACGGCTTGCCGTATTGCAGCGTGTATTCTTCGCCCGACATCGCCCAGCCGACAAATTCGCTGCCTTCTTTATCCGGCTCAGTCAACTCGTGCGGCTCGTATTCACAGATAAAGGAGGCTACATTCTCGTTGCTGTTGTCGTTCCAGTAATCTGAGTTAACCAACTGTAAATAATGCTCGTTATCCATGTAATTGTCAGGCTGCTCAAATTTCCAATACTCAAAATCAAACGCCTCCCCGGTAATCCACTGCCAAACGCCTTCCTGTTCGGCGTCGGTGCCGCCGAGCCATGCCTTTGGTATGCTGCCGGTCAATTCGTTGACAAAAATTTCTTCTTCAACGTCCGTAATTGTGGCAAGATATCCTCCGAGCGCCTCGCAGACGCTCTTTGCCGTAAGCCACGGAAGATGATTGTCGATAATTTCATATAAATGTCCGTTGTATATTCCGCTTTTTACAACCTGCAAATCGAATTCGCAGATAAAGCCCATTTCAAACCGCGGATGTTCTGTAGAATCATTCCATAAGCCTCGATATGAATCTTGAGGAATAAGCATCAGATAATGTTCTATACCGGATGTATTATTTGGCTCACCTGCATTCCAGTTTGAATATGAAAAATTTTCTCCGGTGATCCACCGCCAAACGCCTTCTTGCGCTTCGTCGGTGCCGCCGAGCCAGTAGTATTCTGACGAGCCGTAAATATTATTTTTAAGGAAATTATTTTCTTCTTCGGTCGTGATGGTAGCCAAATGTCCGCCTATGGATTCGCAATAAGCTTTTGCCGTATGCCAGTCAACGTTTGCGTCATATACGAAATACACGTGATTGCCTGATTTTAACATTTTTCCGGGCTCGAAAGTTTTAACTTCAAACGAAACCCAGTCGCCGTTCGTATACCACCACGTACTTCCGTCCGGCAGCCATGCGTTTGAATTTGTAGATTGAATTAAAACGCGGTATTCTCCGGCGTCAAACGTCATAGATAAACCTTTTTCCGCATAATCAACTTTTGTAATACGCTCATATTCACCGACACTGTTCTTTTTATCAAAGTAAAGGTTGTAATGAGTGGTATTCACCGTATCGTTCCACTGAAACGTTACCGTTTCATCAACCGAATATATGCTTTTCAGATTGATAATAGACGGTTTGCCGGGAATTGTATTTTCCCATATTACGTTTACAGAGTCGCTTCCAGTAAAATAATATTCTGTTGAAAGCAGATAGCTATTGACCGCAACTACGGAAACGCTGTAATTGCCGGCAGGAAGTTCTATGGTATACTGGGTTCCGTAAACGCCCCAGTCAACGTAGGCAAGTTCTCCCGTAGCATTATTGACTGCTTTAAATTCATAATATGTGGCATAGTCAACTGCGTTCCATCTGAAAGTTATTGCCGTGCCGTTGTAAACGTGCGTCGAAGACGCTGTTAAAACGGGCTTGCCGGGAAGATTAGGCTGCCAAACAGCATACAGTGTTGTATTTCCATTTTCACTATATAACGCTCCTGCACCGTAAACAGCCGCACCGCCCGGCGAAGTTGACCAGCCGAGGAACGTGTATCCGGCGCGTGTAGGATATTGTGCACTCAGAGTAATATTCACTCCGTGTGTTTTTGTTTGCGCGGCTGGGGCGTTTTCGCCGCCGTAGGCATTATAATAGATGGTGTAAGTAGCCCCATATACCATTCCGGAATTATAATCCGCTTCCAGCTTTGCCCACGTGGCGGGCCCGCATTGCCCGTCTACAGTTAGTCCTGCATAAGACTGGTATGTTTTAATTGCGTTTACTGTATTTGTTCCGCATTGTCCGTCAACCGTAAGGCCCGCGTTGATGACCTTGTTAAGCATTGTCTGACAAAGTTTAACGTCAGCACCCGATGAACCGCTTTTTACAACAGAATGACTTGAGCTTGAGGATGATCCGCCACTCGAAGACGATCCGCCGCCGGAGGTTTGTGTTTCCCATTCACAAATAAAACCCTTAACTGTTTTTGTTGATGAAGCAAAATCATTCCATTTGCCGGTTGTTGAATACGAAGTGTCGGTATCGTTTGCATAAATTCCGACATATAACTCCGTATTTGATGATGATTGATATGACGGTTCACCGTCATCCCAACAAGTATAATAAAAGGGTTCGTTCGTTACCCACTGATATATCTTACTGCTTGGAATCAAGCGATATGCACCTATCCAACAGGCCTTATTGATTTTTTGTGCCAACTGTGTTACGTAAGTGTTTTCCGCACTGTCGGAAATTGTTACGAGATGTCCTCCGAAATCCTCACAGAGTTTTTTTGCGTTTTCCCATGTAGTGGCGTAATTGTAAACTGCATAGGTATGATTCGAATATGTGCCGGAATAATAGTAATCGTTTTTGTCGGGAGTTTGTATAGCATTATCTCCGGTAGTTTGTGGAGTATTACCTAAAACATAAATAAATCCAGAAAATTTGTAATTAGAAGCTGCGCTAAAATTACTATCGTTTATTTCTCGTGACTTTGTTCTAAAATAAAAAGAATTATAACCTGACTCTGATGTAATTGCTGTAGTGCCATCAATTATTTCAACAACTGCTACATGACCGCCTTTGTTTGGTGTAGAAGTATTACTCCAAACGGCAACTGCACCCAAAGCCGGTGTTTGTCCATATTGATAATAATTTTTATTCTTATTATAATCCCAAAAAGTATATGCATCTTGTCGTGATAAGTTTGGTCTTTTTTCTAAGTTTTCATAAGATCTTCCCCAAGCGTATCCAACACAATTTGGAATAGCCATTCCATTAGAAATAAGCATGCATTCATTTAATCCCTCGGAACTAGTATGTCTATAATACTTATTGCTGGTTTCTGGAGCCGTTAATCTTGGAATGTAATTACTGCTAAGCAAATTGAATTCTAAATTATTCTCATCTTCAATAATTAAAGAGCAATTATTTTCATTGATAATATTGATTTTTGCTTTTTGTTTTGAATTATCAATTTTGTAAACGATTAAAGAATTGTAACTACTAAAATAAATGAATATTGACGATTTGTCAGTAGAAAGAGGTATTGCTTTTTCACATTCACTTAAATCTATGCAATAAATATTATTATCTTGAACATAGAACAACCAATTATCCATCATAGCAATATTGGTTATTATGGAGTCAAATGAAAACACTTGATCTACTATTCTATTTTCAATGTCATATCGCAATAAATTGCTTTTTCCTTCCGTATAAGCAACTGCGTAGAGAATAGAATCATTTAAGTATACAATCGAAATAATGTGTTTATCTATGAGTTTGCTCGAAGTATTTTTTTGTAAGTCAAATTCATAGAGATAATCTTCATCTTCCATATTAATGAATATCTCAAAAAAAGAACTCTTTAGCAAATCTGTGCCATTGCAATAATTGCTATAGGAAAAATCATTATGTTGTAATGATTCATCAAATGAAGGATTATTTCCCACTTCATCGCCCATTGTCATAAGTTGAGCTATAACGTCTTCCTCTTCAATATCATCAAAAACGAATTCTTCTACCGTCTCAACTTTAGTAATTTGTTCAACCGCCCTTGCCTTCATTGCCAAAATCGGCACCATAAGCAAAAGAAATACTGTCAGAATTGTCGCCAAAATCTTTTTCACCATGTGTTTTTCCTCCAAAATACCCCATTTTATAATCTAATATGATTAATAATTAAAATATTATAATCTATTTAGGTTTATTTGTCAATACTTTTCAATCATTTATGGTAAAATATAATTGAAAAGGGGCGATATCTTATGTCACTTTATCGAAAGATAAGGGATTTGCGTGAAGACGCGGACAAAACGCAGACTGACATCGCGAAATATCTCGGCACGACCGCCCAGTATTACGGAAAATACGAAAACGGCGAAAGGGAAATCCCTTTCGCACGAGCGATAAAGCTTGCCGACTATTACGGTGTGAGTCTCGACTATCTCGCGGACAGAACGAGCGCAAAAAACAATTATTCCTGCGATTTTTTGACGGACGACGAGAAAAAAGTAGTACTACAGTTCATTGACATTTCGGAAAGAAACAGAGAAAAAGTTGAAAAGCTTGCGGACATGTTTTCGGAAGAAGAATAATAAATTTTGACGCAAAAAAACGCTGACAAACGTCAGCGTTTAATTTTTTTGATTTTTTATTCCTTATTCGTCCACGTCGCAAAGCTGAACGTTAGAAGTATCGGATAAATTTCAAGTCGTCCGAGAAGCATCGCTATCGAGAGCACGATTTTCGAGAACGGCGAATATACCGTGTAATTCAGCGCCGGTCCTATTTTCGCAAAGCCGGGTCCGACGTTGTTGAAGCAGGAAACCGCCGCGGAAACGTTTGTTTCAAAGTCAAGTCCGTTGAAGGACAGCAAAAACAGCGTGCCTGCGATGATGAACATATATAAAAACATATACGTGCTTACCGAGTGCAGCGTCGTGTCGTCCACGCGCTTGCCGTCGAGCTTTACAAGCGTGTAGGTCCTCGGGTGGAGAACGCGGCGCAGCTCGTTTTTGACGCGTTTTACGATGATAATCAGCCTTGAGAGCTTCATGCCGCCCGCCGTGGAGCCGGCGCAGCCGCCCACGAACATGAGAAGGAATATGAGCGTTTTCGCAAACGGCGACCATGCGTCAAAGTCCGCCGTCGCAAAGCCCGTCGTCGTGATAATAGACGCCACTTGGAACGCGGAGGTGCGTATGCCTTCGCCTATAGTCGAAAACAGGTTCGACGTGTTGAACGCGATGAGCGCGGTCATGAAAACGACAATCGATAAATAAACCTTGAGTTCGGTGCTCTTGAAAATATATTTGAATTTTTTTGCGATAAGTAAAAAGTAAAGGTTGAAGTTCACGCCGAACAGCAGCATGAAAACGGTTATAACCCACTGCGAATAAGCGCTGTAGGACGCGATGCTGTCGCCCCTTATGCCGAATCCGCCCGTACCCGCCGTTGCAAACGAGTGAACGACGCTTTCAAAGAGGTTCATGTCGCCGAGCCACAGGAAAATCATTTCCGAAACGGTGAGCGCCACGTAAATGAGATAAAGGATTTTTGCCGTGTCGCGCGAGCGCGGAACAAGCTTGTCGACCGACGGACCGGGCATTTCCGCACGCAGAATGTGTATCGAGCGGTCGGACGATTTTCTCGTGAGCGCCACAATAAATACGAGTACTCCCATACCGCCTATCCAGTGAGTAAAGCTTCTCCACATGAGAATGCCCTTGCTCATTGCTTCCACGTTTGCAACGGTTGACGCGCCCGTCGTCGTAAAACCGCTTATCGTTTCGAA
>JAEEHZ010000092.1 GCA_016281115.1 Clostridiaceae bacterium
GAGATCACATCAAACAGACCCGATTGTTTCTCCGTAATAGGCTTGGCGCGTGAAGCGGCCGCAACATTTGATAAAAGCCTTAAGCTTCACACACCCTTTGTAAAAGGCGGATTCGGAGACTGCACAAATATGCTCGACGTAAAAATAGAAAACCCCGAGCTTTGCAAAATGTATGCCGCTCGCATTGTTAAAAATGTCCGTGTTAAGCCCTCTCCCCGCTGGATGAGAGAAAGGCTGAGAGCAATGGGCGTAAGACCGATAAACAACATTGTTGATATAACAAACTATGTTATGCTTGAATACGGTCAGCCTATGCACGCATTTGACCTGAGATTTATCAAAGACGGTAAAATAAGAATAAGAAATGCCGCCGAAGGCGAAAAGATAACTACGCTCGACGGTATTGAGAGAACCCTTAAATCTACTAATTTAGTAATAGCAGACGCCGAAAAACCCGTTGCGATAGCAGGTGTTATGGGCGGAGAATACAGCGGTATAGTAGACGATACAACCACAATAGTATTTGAAAGCGCAAACTTTTCGGGCAGCAGCGTGAGAATAACTGCCAAAGAACAGGGTATGCGTACAGACGCAAGCTCACGCTTTGAAAAAGGACTTGATGTTAATTCTTGTATTCCCGCTTTGGAACGCGCCTGTGAGCTTATTGAAATGCTTGACGCAGGCGATGTAACGGACGGAATTATCGTAGACGATAAATCAACAGCACAAGTAACAAAGATCGCGTTTGAGCCTGAAAAGATCAACAAGTTCCTAGCTACAAATCTTTGCGAGCAGGATATGATAAAAATTCTTGCAAAAATCGAGTGCAAAGTTGAAAACGGTGAAGTAACCGTGCCGAGCTTCAGACCCGACCTTGTTCACTTTGCAGACATTGCAGAAGAAATAGCAAGATTTTACGGCTACAACAATATTCCCGACACAGCCGTATCCGGCGGCGCGCAGGGAAAATACAGTCCTGAGCAAAAATTCAAGAACAGAATAATAGATACTATGACTGCTCTCGGGTGTAACGAGATAATGACATATTCGTTTATAAGCCCCAAGCAGTACTCAAAGCTTACAATGCCCGAGGATCACAAACTCAGAAAATCTCTTGTTATAAGCAATCCTCTGGGTGAAGATACGAGCATAATGCGCACTACCGCTTTGCCTTCGATGCTTGATATACTCAGCAAGAATTATAACAACAGAAACAAAGAAGCTTATCTTTTCGAAATTGCGAAAGAGTATATACCGAACGGAGAGAATGAGCTTCCGAATGAACTTAATAAGCTGATTTGCGGAATGTACGGTGCGCAAGCCGACTACTTTACTATTAAAGGTATTGCAGAAGAGCTGCTCTCTAATATTGGTATAAAGGATTATGACATAGAGAGAGCGGAAGGCGAATATGCTTATCACCCGGGCAGAAGCGCATATATTATCATAAACGGCGAAAAAGCAGGAACAATCGGTGAGATCCACCCAACAGTATGTAAGAATTTTGAGATAGGCGAAAGAGTGTATTGCCTTGAGCTTAACATTGATATGCTGTTTATATTTGCAATAAGCGAGCACAAATATACTCCGCTTCCCAAATTTCCTGCCGTTTCCCGCGATATAGCAATAATCTGCGATGAGGATATTCCCGTGCTTACACTTGAGCGCGCAATTCAGAAAGCAACAGGCAAACTGCTTGAAAAAGTTACGTTGTTTGACGTTTATCAGGGCAAGCAGGTAGAATCAGGCAAAAAGAGCGTCGCTTTCAACATTACACTGAGAAGCGCAGAGAGTACGCTTACAGACGAGCAAATCAAAAACGTTATGGATAAATCCGTAAAAGCACTTTCAGATTTAGGCGCACAATTGAGAGCATAATGAAAATTCATCGTTTTAATCAATTTTTATAAAAAAGCTTGCATTTATTGAAAAAATATTGTACAATTAACTTTAGTTGGTATTAGGAGGTGGCAATAATGATTGACGAAACTCAAATTTTCAGTATCGGAACCAACCGTGACGATGAAATACGTGTTGCCCTTACGAGCGTGTATAACGCCTTGAAAGAAAAAGGATATAATCCCATAAACCAGATCGTCGGTTATATTTTATCGGAGGATCCCACATATATTACCACTCATAATAACGCGAGAAATATTATCAGACGAATAGATAGGGACGATATGCTCGAAATCCTTGTTAAGTCTTATCTTGAAGAATAACAGAATACTGAATTACAAATTGACCTTCAAAAGTTTGGAGGTCAATTTTTCAAAAAAGAAAAGGGAGTGTCAAAATGAAAAATTATTTTGATCTAAAAGGTCAGACCGCAATAATAACCGGCTGTTCAACAGGCTTGGGCGTTCAAATGGCAATGGCTCTCGCAAACCAAGGCTGCAATATTGCGGCAATCGCAAGGCGCGAAGGTATGCTAAACGACGTAGTAAATGAGATTAAAGAAAAATACGGTGTAGACGCGCTTGCCGTAAAATGCGATATAACAGACACTCAAATGGTAAAAGACGCCGTCAAAACGATATTTGATCATTTCGGAAGAATTGATATTCTTATAAACAATGCAGGAACAGGCGCTATTGCCCCTGCCGAAGATATAACCGACGAGCAGTTTGAGCACGAGATGAACGTAGATTTGTTCGGAACATTCAAAATGGCGCGTGAGGTTGCCAAAACGGCAATGATACCTGCGAAGTACGGGAGAGTTATCAATATTTCTTCAATGTACGGGCTTGTGGGAAATAAAATAGCAGGCTCGTCACCGTATCACGCGGCAAAGGGCGGCGTGGTAAATCTCACCCGTGCGCTTGCCGCTGAGTGGGGAAAATACGGAATAACCGTAAACGCGATCTGTCCCGGATACTTCTATACACCCCTTACAAAAGACACATTAGACACTCCCGCTTTCAAAGAATATGCAAAAGGCGCGATTCCGCTTGAGAGATACGGCAACGAAGGTGAGCTTGACACAACCGCCATTTTCCTTGCCTCAAAGGATTCCGCATACATAAACGGCGTTGCCCTGCCTGTTGACGGCGGCTACACCTGCATATAATCATCATATGGATTTTATTACATAAAGCGAATTATTTATTGCAATATATAAAGACACTCATTAAGGTTAATACCTTTTGAGCGTCTTTTTTGTTTGGTTTTACAGTGTGGGGCTGTTATAATTAAGCCCATACGTTCTTCCAAACCGGCTTATAATGACAGAATAAGCCATCCGAGAACAAAGCAGGGGGCTCTCGTCCACCCAGCGGGGGGCGGCAGCCCCCCGGGTGGTCGCGAAAGGGATTCCAAAGGGAAAACCGTCGATAGGTTGTCCCTTTGGCGCATTTTGCTTACTTTGTTGCGAGACAAAGTAAGTGCCCGCCCGGCATTAGGGCAAAACTGGGTTTATACATAACCAAATAATCGGCTTGTAAAACGAATGTCTTTACACCTCATCCGTCAGCTTCGCTGACCTTCCCAGCAAAGGGGAAAACTATGTTTTAAAAAAGACGCTCATTAAGGTTAATACCTCTTGAGCGTCTTTTTTGTTTGGTTTCACAGTGTGGACTATTTTATTAAGCCCTTTTTTATTATCAGTTTAAGCAGTCATAGCATCCGTTCACTCAATATTAAGAGAAGAAATTAACTTCGCCAAATATTTCTGGATAGTTGTAACATCCAACATATTCACATCTTCGTCGTGAGTTACATCTGAGTTTTCTTTAGAATTTTTGCCGTAGCTCTCGTGTGTTGTAAGCTTGGCTATTATCTTTTGCAGGCTTGTTACGTCTTCCATATTTACTTTGCCGTCACAGTTAACATCACCGTACATATAATCTTCATCAATTATATGAATTTCGGAATCGGTTCCTGTATCGGTCGAAGTATCCGTAGAGGTATCTGTGGAAGTATCGGTTGAAGTATCAGAGTTATCAGATGTATCTGTATCTTGCTTCCACTGTGCCGTTAAAGTAATGTCCTTTTCGGGCATCGCAAAGCTGATTTCAGCATTCTCAGTGTTTTCAAGCTCAATGTCCTCTGTGCTCCAGCCTGCAAATACAAAGCCGTCTCTCTCGCCAACCTTAATGTTGACTGTTTCGCCTGCCTTATATATACCCGAGCCGTCGTCATCTGTATAACTTTCGTTTACAATTACATTAAACACTGCTTCAACTTTAATATTGTTATTAAAACTATCTTTCAGTTCTTCAATAAGTTTATCTTTGTCTACGGGATCTTCGGGACGTGCATCATAAACAGACAACGTACCTGATCCGCTGAATCTGCCTTCATTAACAAACCACAAATGGTCTTCATTGTCATAGTGAACGCTTCCGCAATAAAAATCTCCCGATAAAATAAACTCGGAATTCTTATTATTGATAACCTCGCCGCCCATTTGGCTTACAAGCTTTGCGCCCTCTTCGATTGTTATTGTACCGCGGTCATTTACAATAGCTCCGCCCATTGTAGTGCTGAGCTTGCCGCCTGATTTTACGGTAATCTTTCCGTTGTTTTCAATGCCGGACTCCACGCTGCCGCCGTCCTCTATTGTTAAGGAATATTCTTCGGGAATAATAAGATTAATCATCCCTCTGATTAATTCCCCGCCGGGTACGGTAACATCGCCCGATAAAACAACAATCGTATCCATGTTGCCCTCTACCTGTTCGCCGGCGACGGTACGCTCTGCATCATAAATATTTTTCAGCTCTTCAAAGCTTGATGCCACTACCTGCCTGTATATGCCTATATCGTCCCAGTTTTCGAATCTCGTTTTCTGACCGAGCTGTGCCATCATACTTTCTACCAATGCGTCTATATTATCGAGAGGGACCATTCCGTTTACATCATAGAGAATTACATTGCCGTGTCCCTCTACAACACCCTTATTTTCGAACCACATATGGTCTGCGTTGTCATAGTTTACACAGCCGCATTGGAATTCACCGTCAAGCACAATTTTACCGTCTTGCTCATTTATGATGCTGCTTCCGAAACGAGATGTCATTTGTGCGCCTTCACAAATTGTAACCGTGCCGTGATTATGGCAATCTTGACCCTGAGACGTTTCATATACACCGCCTGCTTCTACGGTTACGATGCCCTTATTATCGTTGCAACAAACAAGCTCTCCGCCGTCTTTTACCGTAACTTCTCCGTTATTCTGGGCAAAATCCGCAACAATACCGCCGCCGTTTTCCACGATTATTTTGCCGTTATTAATAACCTTGCCGTTCGGCAGCGGAAGCGTCTCCCAATCGCCCTCATAAGAAGGCCAAAAGCTGCCTATTTGTCCGCCTTCTCCTATTGTAAGGGTAACACCCTCATTGATTATAACCTGCGTATTGCAGTAATTCGGAAGTTTCTCCGGATCAAACTTTATAGTGCAGTCTTCCGTAACGGTAAAATCGGAGGTTATGGTGATCTTTGCAACAGGCTCTGTTTTGTTGAGCGCCTCAGTCAGTTCTGCCAAAGACTTAACTTCAATATCAAGTCCGTCATCTGCAAAAGCCATTACGGGCATAAGGCTTATTACAAGCACCGCACAAATAACCAGCGATATAATTCTTTTTTTCATATACAAATTCTCCTTGCTCTCTCAAAAATATAAGCCGAAAACGACAATTCGCCTTCGGCTCGTATTGTTTTTAATTATCAGCGCACTTTGTCAAGTGTAGAGATCAAGTGTGCGAGATATTTTTGGATAGTTGTTACGTCTTCCATATTAACTTTGAAGTCATGATTTGCGTCCGAATTATCCTGTGACCATGAGCCGTAGCTCTGGTGCGTTGTCAGATTTGCCATAATCTTCTGCAAAGATGTTACATCTTCCATATTAACAAAGCCGTCGCAGTTAACATCGCCGTAAAGAGCTTTTTGCTCGGTTTCTGTATTGGTTGATGTATCTGTTGAAGTATTAGTATCAGTTTCTGTTTCTGTCTCGGTTTCCGTTTCTGTTTCAGTTTCCGTATCTGAGGGAAGACCGTCTACCGATAAATTTTTAATATCAACATCAAAATTAAAGGTATAACCTGATGTTGTTAAAACCTGCCAAAGAACACCGAATATTCCATTGTCAGGTTCCAAGCCAACAGCGTTCGCAAATGCTTCCTTTGTGAGACCGTTTTGTTCAAGATAACCGGGAGTTACTCTGCATTGAAGATGGGCAACGGTATCAACTACTGTAGTAATGTCAAAACTAAGTAGGCAAAATACATTGCTTATCGCTTTTCCTTCAGCGTCAACTGAGTCCTTAACTATATGGGCTTTTTTGCCTATGTACTTGAGCTCTTCGGGAGTTGAATTTATACCGTTTCTTACAAGCGTCACGTCATCTAACGAAACGGTGTATTCCACCGGTATTGATAAGCTCTCCAAAAGGCCGTCTAAGAGAGCACTTCCAATTGCAATAGCCAGTTCATATTCAGAAACATCCATACCGAACTCTTTCAACAAAGCAACTATATTCTTTGAGTTAAAGCCATAATCTTTAAGTTTTTTGAATTCAAGGTTGTATTTAATATCAACTGTTCCCGCCTCTTTGTCAATACCAGTAACTGTAAATTCAAAACCAAGGGCATGCCACAAATTTGAGATGTCTTCTTTGGTATCGGCTTTAATAGCGCCTTTTTTAAGTATAACAAGCGAATTCTGGGCTATCTCGGTAGTACCTGCAGCAGGTTTACCGTTAACATAAGCATAAGCTGCAGGGGCTATTGCAATAGTACCCACAACCATAAGTGCTACAAGTAAATAAGCAACAGCTTTGTTTTTTAAATTTGAAATTCTCATTTTAATCTCCTCCTGAAAGTAAATTTGAATTATGCAAATCACAACTCACTACCTACATTTTAATGTAAAAGATGTCTATTGTCAATAGAACTGTAAATAATTTTGGTTGGAATAATTTGTTTTTTGTAAAAAAGCAACACCGCCGACCACAACGGCA
>JAEEHZ010000093.1 GCA_016281115.1 Clostridiaceae bacterium
ATATACTAATGTGCATACAAAAAAGCCCGGACCTAAAGCTTGATTGCCAAAGGTCCGGGCTGATTTTTTATATTTTCTTAAATCACGGAGACTGCGCACTCGTATCGTCCGAGGCGGCAGTGTCTGTATAAGGAGAATCGTTCGATGACTCGGTTGTGCTTTCGTAATCGGAAGAGTATACATAAGAATAATCCGATGAATATACCGAGGACTCACCAAAGCTTATTATACTTGAATTGCTTTCAAGATTTTGTATCGGGTTTGAAGACACCAGCGATGAAATATAAGACATTACTTCACTTGAAATCATCGAAGATGAAGATTCAGCCGAAGAAGTTTTACTTGAAGATTTGCTCGAAGATTTTGAACTTGATTTCTTTGAGGAATTATCATCGTCATCGTTTCTTGAAGATGTGCCGTAATTATAATTTGAAGATTTAAGTGACTCTGTTCTTACAGCCTTGCCGTTAAGCCAAAATGTTCTTGACGCAGAAACAAAGAAATCTCCGCCCGAGCCGTAGCCCGATATCCAGGAATCGCAGGTTATCTCGTCCCATTCGCTCGAAGGCACACCGTACACATTGCAGGTAAGCGTTGTGCCGCTCATGTAACAGTTTAAATAAACGGGATAACTGTCGCTGTTCTTAAGCTTTAAATCAAGGTTCGGATAATCTATTGTGGCGTCTAAACCCTGCTGAACGTATGTTGAAGGCCACGCGTGAGGATATCTTTCCACTACCGTAAGACCTGCGCGCAACGCGGCGTTATAAATTGTTGTAGACGCCTGGCATATTCCTCCGCCTACGCCCGTAGCGCTTTTTCCGTTAATAATAACTCCGGCTGTAAGATAGCCCATAGAGGTAAGGTTGCTGTCGCCTGTGCAGGCGTTAAAAGAGAATGTCTCACCCGGCATAAGCAGTGTTCCGTCCACCGAAGAAAGCGCCAAAGACATATTATGATTTGCGTTTGAAGTATTTGTTGAATATGTGCTGTAAGTAGATATAAGGCGCATTTTTTTATTGAGTTCGTTAGCTATAAGTCCGCCCTCGGGTGCTTTTTTGGTGCAGGTTATCGTGCCTTCCTTTTTGCCTTCATCTATAAGCTTTTTAAGCTGATTTGTAACATCTTCACGGTCGAGGGCTTTTCCCGCGCCGCCGTCTTTGAAAACGAACTGATTTCCGGAAGATGCCGAAGGGTCAAAAGACACAAGCTGAACGCCGACTGCTTTGTCGTCTACAAGCTCGGCGATCTTCGCTACTGCCATTGACACAGACTCTTCTTCAATTTCATAATCAAGCTTTATATCTGTGTCTGAAGGAAGCTTTTCCAAATGCTTTGAACGGGCAAAACTGCTTATGGCATAAGCCTCGTTTACCGCCTTTAAAACGTCTGCGTTAAAAACAAAATCTTTTTCTGTAAGCGTATTCTTTTTGCCGTCGCAGTCTATAACAAACGACATTTTTTCTATTAAGTCGTGATAATTTGTCTCTACATAGGTATACGCCTCGTTATATGTGCTGCCGGCAAGGTTATGACCGTTTATTGTTATGCCCTTTACAAATTTATTTGTTTTATTTGTAATGTCAACATCGGACAAATTGATCTTGGAAAGCTCACTGTAAAAATCCTCACTGCTTTCGGAAACCGAAGACGTGTCGCTCTGTGAACCGTTGTTATCATCGGAACAGCCTACTATTATCCCTATTACAATAATAAGAACGGCAAGCAATGCCACTGCAACGGAAACAGAGATAATTATCTTCTTTTGGGAGGATTTTTCCGGATTATTCTCTATTTCCTCCGCCTCCGAATTTTTCATGTTTTTATCTTCAAATTTTTTCAATTTTATCTCTCCTAAGATACCCACAAAATAACGAGTATTATAATACACCACTGCAAAGCACGTGTAAAGCAATTTTTTCCATTTTTATAAAATATGTGATACTAACCAAAAGTCACTTTTTATATCACGGAAAATTAATAATATTTATGGTTAATTCGGCTCTAATATGCAAAAACAACACCCTATGCAAAACCAATTCTTAAGCAACAATAATTTTATTTATGAAAGCTCTGTTTGCACAGAGCTTTATGACCATACACTTTTATTCCTGACCGTTGATGGTAAGTCCCAAAATAGCTTCATCCAAATTATTATAGGCGTACTCAAGCTCATCTATAAGAGCCTCGGGATCATTATATACGGAAATTGCCGTAGAATATGCAAGCGTGAACGCTTCAAACGACTCCTCGGTGTAATAACCGTCGTCGTTATTATAATAGCTGTCCTTAAACTTTTCTATTTCGGCTATCAGCGCACCGAGCGCCGCTTTAAGCTCTTCTGCACTTTCAGAGTCGGATTCTATCTCAAAATACTCGCCCGCGGTAAATGAGTCCATAAGCTTTGCAATATACTTTTGCATATCCGTTACATCTACCATATCCACTTCATAGTCAAGGTTTACATCAGCGGCGGCAAGAGCTGTTTCGTCCAGGTCCTCAAGCAAAGCTATGTATTTTTGAAGCTCTGTTACGTCGTCCATTTTTACATAACCGTCTAAATTTACATCGCCGTAATAACAGATTTTCACGGTATCGGTGTCGCTGTCTTTAATAAATGCGTCGTCTTTATATTTTACATAGCAGGAAGAATCGCCCGTCCTCAACTGATATGTGTTGCCGTATATCGAAAATACACAGAACAGGTCTATCTTGTCGCCCTCGCTTATACCGTCGGGGAAATGTTCAGCGTTATATATATTGATAGTACCTGTGCTGTCGGTAACAAGCGTGTAGCCGTCTGCGGCGTAGTCTGTAAGAGTAACATTAGACAAAACCACAAACTCATTCAAAAATTCGTCTGCCTTTGCCCTGAGACGTGATATTGTCACCTCTTGGGCAGGTATCGGCTCTGCGTCGCCGAGCTTTGTAACATTTGTTATTTCGTATATTTCCTTTGAGCCTTTATATGTAGTTATCTTTCCGGTTACTTTTACAATATCCCCATCTTTATAGTCATAGCTGAACTGCTCGTCATACAGAAGTAATCCGCATACTTTGTTATCAATAATGTCTTCAATAATAACATAGCATTTTTCTCCGCCGCTTGCAGATGCAAATGAATGTACAACCTGACCTACAACGGTAACGGCCTCACCGTCCTGCAAGGTCACAGCCTCATCTATGCTCAATACGTCTCCGCTTGTCATACTTGTGGGTATAGGGTCGTTATTGTTGTCGTAGGGCTTTACGTTTACAGTACAGGTGGCAGTGAATCCGCCGTCTTTCGCAACGGCATATACCGTTGCTATTCCTTCTCTTATCGCGGTCACTCTGCCGCCGGACGAAACAGTTGCGATTTTTTCGTCGGACGAATACCAATAAGTTTCGCGGTTCGTTGCAAATGCGGGGGTATAAGCTGCGTGCAAAGCCGTGGTGTTGCCCTCTTTGAGTGTTATAAAGTTTTTGTCAAGCGATATTCCTCTCACTGATACCTTTACGTCATAGCTTTCGCCTATCATAAAGCGAGAAGTAAAAGCTTTTATTCTGAAATTAGCTTCAGCTTCTTTAGATACATTTGACCATGTGTTACCGTTGGTGCTGAAAAAACTTTGGTTCGATATCGCTTCGTTTGTGTATCTTATCCAATCTTTGCTCTCGGTTTTGTCACAGGGCAAAATAACGCGCTCTGTGATCCTGTCTTTAAACAGCCTTACAATTACCGAAAATTTTTGACCTTTTGTAAGGCTTATGCTTTCGGGCAGCGGAACTGTGTAATAGCCTGCGTATTTTTTAGCTCCAGTTATAGGAGACAGCAAAGCTTTTTTGCCAGAACGCGGATCGGCTTTATCTTTGATATCTGTATAGATCTCTATCGAATAATTTACATTGGGGTCATATGTCACAAAAGAAACTGCGTTTAAATAATCGCTGTGCTGAGCGGTGTAAATATTACTCATATATCCGCCGCCCATAAATCCGCCTTTCACGGGGTCGGTGCCGTCGGAATAATTTGAAGTCGGGTTGCCCGAGCCGTCGTATTGATAGTTATAGTCATACTGCTTTGCGGAAGTAAATGTCATAAAGCAGGCGTCGTCGTTTAGAAGAGCCGTATCTTCATAAGATACCCAAATATATCCCGCGTCGCCGAAGCTTTCTCCCCAACTGTTTTTCAAAAGCCATGCTCCGTTATTTTGGGGTTTTGTTCCCAAAAACGAGGTTTTAGAGTAATTATCGTTCCAACCCACTATGCACGCCTCGTGGTTTGCAGATTTTATACCGCCCGAGCCTGTTGCAATATAACAATATCCCGCCGTATCCTTGTTAAGATAAGCATCGTCATAATAAAAGCCCACCACTGCCGAGCCGTAAGTCATTATAAGTTTCTTTATCTCGGAGGCGTCTTTTGTAGAAATATAGTAAGCGTCTTTTATTATTGCCTCGTTGTTGCCGTAAGCATTTCGGTTGTCTGTTACCCTGAAGTTTGAATCTGCGTTTGAAAAGGCAAATTTTTCATTTTTATTCTCGTCAATAAGCCCTGTCCAGCGTGCAAGCGACAAAACAGTTGTGTAGTGCATTCCGCCCGATGTAAGATAGCTTGTAAAAGGCATTGTGCTATCGCCTTTTAAAAGCCCCAGCGCATCGTATGCGTCGTTATATGTATAATAAGCCAAATGCAGCTCTGACAAATCTACGCTGTTGATAGGATAACCGTTTAATTTGGCAAGACTTGTTTCGGCTGTGCTTGCCGCCGCAAATGCCCAGCACATACCTGTCTCTTTTTGGTTTTTGACGGTTGAAACAAGGTCATACGCTCTGGAGTCGTAATAACTCGGCAAAGATGTGTCATCCAGTCCCGAACCAACGCTCGGCACGGCAAATTTTATGTCCGTATATCCGCTTTCGGACGGAGCCGACTGCGCAAAGCTGTGTATTACCGCTTTAGATTTTGCCGATACTGCGGGTGCAGTTCCAAACACCGATAAAATCATAAAAGCCGACAAAACCAAACACAATATATTTCTATTAATTCTGTTATTTTTCATAATATCTGTCCCCTTTTTGTAAGGCTTACAACTTAACATTATATAAATCTTCTTTTATATAATATCAATTACGATGCATAAATTCAAGTGATTTCACAATATTTTTAGTTTGCTGTTTTGTAAAAATTATGTTTTTTTGCTAATTTTTTCTAAATTTAATTCTTTACAAAAATTGACGAAAAATTAACAAATTACTATTTACACAGCGTTTAAAAAGTGATAGAATTTACTGAGTACGATACTGTTTGTATATGTAATTATAAATCGTGCTGTCGCCGCTTTTTACTTGAGCGACGCATAAAAAATAAGGAGGAATACACCATGTCCAGAAAAATGAAAACAATGGACGGTAACAACGCCGCCGCACATGTTGCGTATGCGTTTACCGAGGTAGCAGGCATCTACCCCATTACACCGTCCAGCCCAATGGCAGACTATGTAGACCAATGGTCGGCTAAGGGACTTAAAAACATCTTCGGTACAACAGTTGATGTTATCGAGATGGAATCTGAAGCAGGAGCCGCAGGTACGGTTCACGGCTCGCTTGCAGCAGGCGCATTGACCGCTACTTACACCGCCTCTCAAGGCTTGCTTTTGATGATACCCAATATGTATAAGATCGCCGGCGAATTGTTACCGGCTGTTTTCCATGTATCCGCAAGATGCGTGGCTTCTCACGCTCTTAATATTTTCGGTGACCACTCAGACGTTTACGCTTGCCGTCAGACAGGCTTCGCAATGCTCGCCGAAACAAATCCGCAAGAGGTTATGGACTTGTCCGCAGTAGCTCATTTGTCGGCTATCAAGGGCAGAGTTCCGTTTATCAACTTCTTTGACGGCTTCCGTACATCACACGAAATTCAAAAAATAGAAGTTTGGGATTATGAAGATCTCAAAGAGATGTGCGATATGGACGCGGTAGACGCTTTCAGAAAGAGAGCATTAAACCCTGAGCGTCCCGTAATGCGCGGTTCTCACGAAAACGGCGATATATTCTTCCAGCACAGAGAAGCCTGCAACGAATATTACGACAAGGTTCCCGAAATAGTAGAAGAATATATGGGCAAAGTTAACGAAAAGCTTGGCACCGATTATAAATTGTTCAACTACTACGGCGCACCCGACGCAGAAAGAGTTATAGTTGCTATGGGCTCTATTTGCGACGTAGCCGAAGAGGTTATAGATTATCTCATGGCTCAGGGAGAAAAGGTTGGTCTTGTTAAGGTAAGACTTTACCGTCCTTTCTCCGCAAAGAGACTTGCAGAGGCTATCCCCGCAACCGCAAAAACCATCGCTGTTCTTGACAGGACAAAAGAGCCCGGCGCTCTCGGTGAGCCTTTGTATCTCGATGTTGTTACAGCTCTTAACGAGATGGGCAGAAACGGCATTAAGGTTATCGGCGGCAGATACGGCTTAGGTTCTAAAGATACACCGCCTTCAAGCATATTCGCGGTATATGACGAGCTTAAGAAAGCCGATGCAAAGCTTCACTTTACACTCGGCATAAACGATGATGTTACACATCTTTCACTTGAAGAAAAGCCTGCACCCAACACTGCGGCACAGGGAACTATAGAGTGTAAATTCTGGGGACTCGGCGGCGACGGCACAGTCGGCGCGAACAAGAACTCCATAAAGATCATCGGCGACCACACAAATAAATATGTTCAGGCATATTTCCAATATGACTCCAAAAAGACAGGCGGTATAACAATATCTCACCTTCGCTTCGGCGACAAGCAGATAAAGAGCCCCTATTATATAAATAAAGCCGACTTCGTAGCCTGCCACAACCCGTCTTATGTTCTTAAGGGCTACAAGATGGTTAATGATGTTAAGCCCGGCGGCGTATTCCTTATCAACTGTCAATGGGATAAAGACGAGCTCTCTAAGCATTTGAATGCAGAAACAAAGAGATATATCGCAAAGAACAACATACAGCTTTACACTGTTAACGCTATCGACCTTGCCGCACAGATCGGTATGGGCAAGCGTACAAACACTATTCTTCAGGCTGCTTTCTTTGCACTTGCAAAGGTTATGCCTATAGAAGAAGCAGTACAGTATATGAAAGATGCCGCAACTAAGTCTTACCTCAAGAAGGGTCAGGACGTTGTTGACATGAACCACAAGGCTATAGACGCCGGTGTTTCAGCATTCGTTAAAATAGATGTTCCCGCAGATTGGGCAAACGCGGAGGATGATGTAAAGGCAGTTAAGAATGTAGGTCCCGAAAAGCTCGTTAAGATGGTAGACAACATTCTTACACCCGTTGGCAAGATGGACGGCGACAGCCTGCCCGTTTCCGCGTTTATGGATCACGTAGACGGTACATTTGAGCACGGCGCATCTGCTTACGAAAAGCGCGGCGTTGCCGTTATGGTACCCGAGTGGAACGAAAAGACCTGCGCTAAGTGTAACAAGTGCTCATTCGTATGTCCTCACGCAACAATCCGTCCTTTCGCTCTCAACGAAGAAGAATTAAAGGCAGCTCCCTCAAACATGAAGGTTGCGGAGAAGCCCATCGTTAAAACAGATTATAAATACACACTTGCCATCTCCCCCATGGATTGTATGGGATGCGGCGTCTGCATAGGCGTTTGTCCCACAGAATCACTCAAGATGGTTCCGAGAGAGACACAAGAGGATCAGCAGGCTGTATTTGATTATTGCGTAGCTAAGGTATCCGAGAAGAAAGAATTGACAGATAACCCGACCGTTATCAACAGCCAGTTCAAAAAGCCTTTGCTTGAGTTCTCAGGCTCCTGCGCAGGCTGTGCGGAAACATCATACGCAAGACTTATCACACAGCTCTTCGGCGACAGAATGTATATTTCAAACGCAACAGGCTGTTCATCAATTTGGGGCGGTCCTGCCGCAACATCACCTTACACGGTTGACAAAGACGGTCACGGTCCCGCATGGGCAAACAGCTTGTTTGAAGATAACGCAGAGCACGGTCTCGGTATGTATTTCGGACAAAAGGCTATAAGAAACCGCCTTATCGAAAAGGTTAAGGGAATTGCCGCGGCTGAAAAGGCTCCCGAATCCGTAAAGGCTGCTTGCAATGAATACTTAGATACACTTGAGGACGGCAAAGCAAACGCGGAAGCTACCAAAAAGCTTGTTGCAGAGCTTGAAGCTCTCGATTGCGATTGCGAAAACAGCAAGGATATTCTCAACAATAAGGAATATCTCTCCAAGAAGTCCGTATGGATATTCGGCGGCGACGGCTGGGCATATGACATCGGCTTCGGCGGACTCGACCATGTATTGGCATCGGGTGAGGACGTAAACGTAATGGTATTTGATACCGAGGTTTACTCCAACACAGGCGGACAGGCTTCCAAGGCTTCTCAGATAGGTCAGGTTGCACAGTTTGCGTCGGCAGGTAAAGCAATAGCCAAAAAGAGCCTCGCAGACATAGCCATGAGCTACGGCTACATCTACGTAGCGCAGATAGCAATGGGTGCTGATCAAAACCAGACCTTAAAGGCTATCAAAGAGGCTGAGGCTTATCACGGTCCGTCACTCATAATCGGTTACGCACCTTGCGAGATGCACAGCATCAAGGGCGGTATGGCAAACTGCCAAAAGGAAATGAAGAAAGCCGTAGACGCAGGCTACTGGCATTGCTTCAGATACAATCCTGCTCTTAAGGCAGAAGGCAAGAACCCCTTCACACTCGACAGCAAGGCACCGAGCGCAAGCTACCGTGACTTCATCATGGGCGAGAGCCGCTACAGCTCACTTACACGCAGCTTCCCCGAAAAGGTAGAAGAGCTGTTCACAAAGGCGGAAAAGACAGCCGAAAGCAAATACGAGCATTTCGTAAAAATGGCTAACAAATAAAAACTAGGAATTTAATAATATAAAATCAGAGCCGCTCCTATACGGGGCGGCTTGTGTTTTATACGCACAAACACCACAGCGGCAGGCGCCCTTTTTGTCGGGAGCCTGCCGCCGCGGTTTTATATATTATATCTTAACGAAAGGAAAAGTTCTTACAGCTTTTCAATAAGCTTTGCAATGTATTTTTGCATTGTTGTTACGTCTTCCATGGTTATTCTACCGTCTCCGTTTGTATCAGCTGCAAACTTATCGGCGACGTTGGTAATTTTAGCAAGCTTAGCAATTATTCTTTGAAGCTCAACTACGTCTGTCATTTCAACTTTCTTATCGCCTGACAAATCGCCTACTGTAACGCTGTCCATGATCTTGTATGCAGGAGCTATTTGGTATGCACTCTTTGGTTGCTCGTCCTCTTCAACCTTTTCAAGCTTGGAGAATGCATAGTATACCTTCATCATACCATCGTCTGTGAATGTGTAATCAACATCAATTCCGTTAAGCAAAATGTGAAGCTTACCTTCTGTTGTGGGCTCTGCAGGATTCACAGGAACTGCAGGATCTACAGGATCTACAGGTTCTTCGGGATTTTCGGAATTAGCGCGACGAGCAGGATTAGCAGGATCAGCAGGAGACTCTACTTTATTAAGTAAAAACTCTATAGCATATATTTTTCCCTCTTCAAATTCTCTGCCTGCAATGAGCTCTACAGAACCGGAATTAGAGCCGGAATCTATGCGATACCATTTTACGGTGTTTCGGTCAACATAATAATCGCTGTTAAGATTTGCAATAAACGCCTTGTCAGAAGCAATACCGCCTATCGTAGGCTCAACAGTTTCAACATTCAAATATACATCGTCAGAAAGCTCCCAGAATTCAAATGTCGCTACGCAAAGGTCACTGCCTTTTAAGTCAACATTTTGACATTTCATACCGTTTAAGGTTACGTTTACACTGTAATAGAAAATGGCATAATCTTTAAGACATTCAAGTTCCAACTGAATCGCATATTTCTCTTTACCGAATGTTTCTTCTGTAACGGCAGTATACTTATCGGCAACGGGATCGCCTTCCGCTTTCGCCTTTAACCATTTTACGGATTTAACCGAAACAGTGCCGTTGCAAGAGTATATACCCAGTGACGCATCTTCGATCTTCATACCGACTTCGGGAAGATTGGGCATGTATACGTTTAAGTCGCTTACCATGGAAAAACTGTTAGGGTTAGGTGAGGGATTTGCGGGATCCTCAGGATTGGCAGAAGGATCAGCCGGATTGGCAGAAGGATCAGCCGGATTATCAGCGGGGTCTGCGGGATTGTCAGGGTTTGCGGGGTCTTCGGAATTGTTAGGGTTTGCGGGGTCTTCGGAATTGTTAGGGTTTGCGGGGTCTTCGGAATTGTTAGGGTCTGCGGGGTCTTCGGAATTGTTAGGGTCTGCGGGGTCTTCGTCATTTGCAACGTAACCTGTCTGATGCCACTTGATTGAGCCGTCATTCAAACGCAAGTCGGCTGCGAATGCTGCTGTGCAGCACAGTGAAGCAAGTAAGCACACTGCCAAGATAGTTGAAATAATTCTTCTTGTTGTTTTCATTTTTGATTCCTCCAAATTAAATTAATAATGAGTTTGTGTTTTGTGCTTTTTTCTGTGCACTGTATATATAACACACGAGCAATAGGTTTTTAGACAAATTTTTGAAAAAAATTTTATTTTTTTTTAAATTTTCTTTGTCAGTCGGTATTATGTAACCAAACATTTTTTGCCCGCTGTATATATAACAAATAAGATACCAATTTTTAGACAAGATTTCAAAAAAAATTTTTATTTTTTCAAAATAATGTCAAAACACTTGTTTTCACTCCCCCCATAGTCAAATTATACTATTGCGCATTGGAATTGTCAATGCACTTTTTTTCCCTGCGCTATATATATAACACTTGAGAAGGTAGTTTTTAGACAAAATTTTGAAAATTTTTTTGATTTTTAAACAAACTTTTACGGATTCCAATTTAAATCTATGCTAAAAGAAGCGAGAAACATTGTATTCAAAACTTATTACTCTGCTTTTTAGCGTCAGACTGTTGTTCAATTTAGGGCAGCTATTGTTCGCGGGCATCGCACAACAAAACGGCAAACTACCGTGTTACTGGTAATTCGCCGTTTTGCTTTATTTTTGTATTAACGACTTAAGAAAGGAATGGGTAATTACAGTTTTTCAATGAGCTTTGCGATGTATTTCTGCATTGTGGTAACGTCTTCCATGTTTATTACGCCGTCGCCGTTTGTATCAGCTGCAAACTTATCGGCGGAGTTGGTAAGTTTAGCAAGCTTTGCAATTATTCTTTGAAGCTCAACCACGTCTGTCATTTCAACTTTTTTGTCGCCTGACAAATCGCCTACTGTAACGCTGTCCATGATCTTGTATACAGGGGCTGTGTCCACAAGGCCCTTTACCTGCTCTCCGTCTACGTTAACCATATCGTATGCATCATATACATAGAACACTCTTATCATGCTCTTATCTTCATTTGTGTAGGTGTACTCTACATCACGGCCGTTGAGTAAAATGTGGAGCTTCGCATCCTCTGATGTCTCGTTCTCGGAAAGGTCGCTTATATAAAGCTCTATCGCATATCTGTAATTGAAATCAAACTCTTGACCGGTAACCAATTCGCCGTTTTCAAGTTTATCATCTTCAACAGCGAAGCGATACCATGCTACTGCGTTGCGGTCAATGTAATAATCGCTGTTTAAGTTTGCTATATATGCCATGTTAGAAGCAATACCGCCTACCATAGGCACAGCTGTTTCGATATTCAGGTAAACAGCGTCTGAAAGCTCCCAAAATTCAAATGTTACTATGCATGTGTCTGTGCCCTTCATTTCAACGTCTGCTGCTTGCATTCCGTTGACAGTTGCGATTACATAATCCGCAAATGTAGCTACATCTTTAACAGCTCTGAGAACTATTTGAACTGCGTACTTATCCTTACCGAATACATCCTCTGTAACGGGGATATACTTAGAAACAGCATAGCCACTGTCTTCCTCGTCTGCTTGTTCGCCGGCGTCCATATCGGCATAATAATCAGCATAACCTCCGTCTTCCATATCCGCATAATGAATAACATCTTCGTAGTCTTCTGTGTATACATATTCGGGGTTTGCTTTAAGCCATGCTATGGAATCAACTGTTACAGCACCATCGCAAGAGAATATACCCTGTGAAGCATCTTCGATCTTCATACCTACTTGGGGAAGATTTGACATATAAATATTTACGCCACCTAGTATAATAACACCTTCAAGCGCGGGGTCTGCGGGGTTGGGTTCCGGGGGGTTGGGATTTGCAGGATCGTCAGGATTGGCAGAAGGATCAACCGGATTATCAGCGGGGTCTGCGGGATTGTCAGGGTTTGCGGGGTCTGCGGGATTGTCAGGGTTTGCAGGGTCTTCGTCATTTACAGCGGAACCTGTGTGATGCCACTTGATTGAGCCGTCATTCAAACGCAAGTCGGCTGCGAATGCTGCTGTGCAGCACAGTGAGGCAAGTAAGCACACTGCCAAGATAGTTGAAATAATTCTTTTTGTTGTTTTCATTTTCATTTCCTCCAAATTAAATTAATAACGAGTTTGTGTTTTGTTATTTTTTCTGTGCACTGTATATATAACACACGAGCAATAGGTTTTTAGACAAATTTTTGAAAAAATCTTATTCTTAAATTTTCTTTGTCAGTCGGTATTATGTAATCTAACATTTTTTGCCCGCTGTATATATAACACACAAGGTGTCCCTTTTTAGACAAGACTTTGAAAAAAATTATTTTATGTTTTTTATAAATAAGTATTTTATACAGTAATAATCTCGTTTTAAATAATATTGATTTTATTAAATTTGCTTATTTTTTTGCTTTGTGATACAATGCTTATGTAAACGCTTGATTTTTAAGGCGGTGTATTTATGAATATAATAAAAGATAAGCAATTTGATGAAGAACGTGCTTTATATAATTTAAAAGACTCGCAAGTTGTAAATTGCGTATTTGCAGGACCCGCGGACGGAGAGTCGGTACTTAAAGAGGCTCGCGATATTACCGTGGATAATTGTAGCTTTTCATTAAGATATCCTTTGTGGCACGTAGAAAAATTCAGCCTGCTAAACAGTAATTTAGACGAGCTTACGCGCGCGCCCATATGGTATTGCACAAAAGGCGAAATAAAAAACACAAAAATAAGTTCTGTAAAGGCGCTCAGAGAATGTACGGATATGACTGTCAGCGATTGTGACATCACTTCCGCGGAATTCGGCTGGAAATGCAACAATATTTCAGTTGACAACTGTGACATCACATCGGAATATATTTTTCTTGACAGCAAAAACATAAAAATAGGCAATTTAAAGTTCAAAGGAAAGTACTCTTTTCAATATATAGAGAATCTCATTATCGAAAACAGCATCCTTGATACAAAAGACGCTTTTTGGCACAGCAAGAACGTAACTGTTAAAAACAGTGTTGTAAAAGGTGAGTATTTGGCGTGGTTTTCCGAAAATCTCACGCTTATAAACTGCAAAATATCAGGCACGCAGCCGTTTTGCTACTGCAAAAAATTAAAGCTTATAAACTGCGAAATGATTGACACCGATCTTTCGTTTGAATACTCCGAAGTGGAAGCAGATATAAAAGGAAACATATTGTCCGTTAAAAACCCCAAATCGGGATATATAAAAGCCGACAGTATAGGCGAAATAATAAGTGAAGATTCCGTTATGGAAAATCTGTGCGAAATTATAACCGAAACAAAACAATAGAATATTTATAATAGGTATTATGACCGATCACATCTGTTTTTGGATGAGATCGGTTTTTTGTGTATTAAAATACATATTTTGCCTTGTTTTTTGTTTTATATATAAATTTTGAAATAATAGTTTTCCATTATTTTGTACAAAGTTGAAAAAGTGGTTAAAAATATGATAAATGCTTGCGTTTTTGCCGTTTTTATAATATAATTGATTAAATTATGTTATTCTGCGCTTTTTGGGGTAATATAATAAATTTAAAATATAAAAAACGGAGGCAGTAAAAATGAAAAAAGCATTGGCAATCGTTCTTGCTCTTTTAATGGCATTCACTGCAATACAAGTTATTGCGTTTGCCGAAGGCGAAGAACCCGCAAAAAAGTATATTAAAGGAATTTTTGCCGGTACGGGAAGTACCGAAGCAAAAGCAAAAGCAGATCTTACAGAGGAACTTGACAAAACAGGCGACGAATATAAAATCATCGATTTTAATGTAAACTACGGCGATACCGATGATTTACTGTATTTGGGATGCACCTATACAGCAAACGAAGATGAAGCTGTAACAGGTATCATGATTGAAACCACACGTTTCTTGGGCTCCAAAACAATACTTAAAGTTAACGGCATTGAGTACACAAAGCAGATTAACGATTTAAACAAGGGCGCAGGCGGAAACGTAGTTGCTTTATTTACAACAACCTCACGCACCACAGGCAAGCTTATAACAGATATCGGATTTAAAGTTCTTGAAGATTCCGACGTTATAGTAGGAGCTGCGGATTGGGAAACAGTTAAGCTTTATCCCGAACTTACAACAGCTGCCAACGTAAATGAAGGCACAGACCTCGGATATACAATTAACATGACCTACAATGCAGTTGAGGACCAAACAGCAACTGAGCTCAGCTCAACATACATAAAAGAAATATATATGTCTACAGGCGCACCCGCTGCTGCACGCAGCTCTCTTATCGAAACATTACAAAACAAAGCCGGTTCCGATAAAAACTACGGTTTGGTAGATTACAACTTAAACAGCGGAGCATCTTCAGACACAGAAGTATATCTCGGTTATATACTCACAAAGGATCCTAAAGAAGCAATCAAAGGTCTTGTTATGAACGTTACGGATAACGATTCACAAAATGACAGATTCACTTATGATCCCGATGGCAGAAAGTATGAGCTCGTTGGCGAAAACTTCAACACAGGTACAAAAGGCAAGACAATCAACCTGTATGCAACATATGAAGAAACAGGAAAAGTTCTTAACCTTTTGGGCGCAGAAGACACATCTATGCACATTGCAACATTCTCAAAGAGCTTTGGCGACTGGAGCGAAATTTGTGAAACAGGAACAGATGACAAGGTAGACGTTAACGACGGCGCAGGCGCACTCAGCCACTTCATTTATATGTGGCAAAGACTCAGCGACTACACAGCAGAAAATGTTGCTCCCAAATATGTTAAAGAAATTTATGTAAGAGCAGGCGATTCTTTCACAGCCGCTTATAACGCACTTGAAGAAGAGCTTAAGAAACTCGGCGAATATGATATGATCACCTTCAACCTCAACGAAGGCACAAAAGAAGGCAAAGCAGTAGTTCTCGGCTGGACACTCACCGAAAAGAAAGATGAAGCTATTGCCGATGTTATGCTTCATCACTCAAGCAAAGATGTTCTGCCTGACACATTTGAAAAAGACGGCTTAACATACACAAAATATGATGTAAACTTTAACGAGGGTATCGAAGACGGCGGATTCCTTTATCTCTACAGTACACGCTCTAAAGACGCAAAATCACTTGTTTCCGATATGGGTGTTGAGATGTACAGCCACTTCTGGTCAAAATCTGTTAAGTATTTTGTTCAGACAGATGAGTGGAATACCATCAGAACTTACGCAGGTGATAGCAAATATGACCTCAATGAGGATGTAGGCGGAGATTACATATATCTTTGGTATCTGAAAGCTTCTGTAAAAGAGGATAATACCGATACAAACACAAGTGACAGCGATAACAAAACATCAGACACAGACAACAAAAACTCAGATAAAGACAACTCTGACAAAGATAATTCGGACAAGGACAATTCCGATAAGGATAACTCCGACAAGGACAACACCGATAGCGAGAAATATGTATACGGCGACGTAAACCGCGACACCAAGGTTAACATGGAAGATGTTACTAAGATTCAAAAGGTGCTTGCAAAGCTTGATTCGTTAACAAAGCTTGCTGAAAAGTGCGCTGACGTTACCGGCGACAACAAGGTTACAATGGAAGACGTTACAACAATTCAGAGATACATCGCAAAGCTTATCAACGTATTCCCTGTTGAAGCCAAAAAGAAATAATTAAATATAACGTATAGATTTAAGGGGTGAAAACCGTACGGTTTTCACCCCTATATTTTTGTAATGTTTTACCGGCAAACACAGCTTTCATTAAATAAGCCTCCTCATATGGGAAGGTGGCGCGCCGAAGGCGTGACGGATGAGGTGTAAAACTGTTGCCTGACTTAGCCCTTAGTTTTGCCTACTTTGTCACGCGACAAAGTAGACAAAACGCGCCAAAGGAACAACATGTCGACGGTTTTCCCTTTGGAATCCCTTTCGCGATCACACGGGGGCTGCCGCTTCCCACTGAGTGGGCGAAATCCCTCTGCTTCGTTCTCGGCAAGCTGTTTATGTCATTTTTTGGCTGTGGCGTAGAGATGAACATTATGCTTGTACCTGCGGAGCTTTATTATATCGTTATTCAGTTTTCGGTCTTAAGTATTAATTTAGCACCGTAGGTGCGCAAAATGCCTTGCTCCCGCAGACCAATGGATTTGGTCTGCGGGAGCAGTTAAAAGAATTATTCAATTATACGTGCACAGTGTACACACATTTTGCTTTAATTGCCTCTGAGTATGCTGAATGCACGGAAAGCGTTGTCAACCTCTGCCCTCTTGAGTTCCGAAGACGTGGTCGAGGATTCACCGGAGGCTGTGATGACATCTTGTGCATATAATTCTTCTTTGAAAAGTTCGGGAGTCAAATATTTTGTTTTCATCATAGTTACCTCCTTATTATTATTTACGTTGGAGCCAGGCCTTAGCTTGGTTAAAGCTGGCGCGGCATCCGCCCTTGAACATGGTCTCACCTGTTGAAGTGCCGTATGTGTCGTAGCCACGTCTTGTAAAGGCGTTTGCATCGATATAATCGATATACGCTCTTGCCTCTATAAGCTCATCAAGGTAAGCCTGATCTTCGTCCTCATACATTACAACTGCTGTTGAAAGTCTGTAATCGGTGAAGTAATGGTGGTTCATATTTGTTTTACGTGTGCAGTCAACGTCTACTGCCATATCGGTCTTATCTGTAAGGAGACCTGTAATGCTGTTGAAGTTTTGTTGTGCATACATTGTGTAGCCATACATAACGTCAGTATCTGACAATGTACCCCAGTTAAGATTTTGAGATGTCTGATAAAGATTCTGGAGCTCCGTGATAAGACCGTTGCGGTATACGGTGATAAATCTCAAGCCGTCATAACGACGAGGATCCCATGTCTGCCACTCTACGCCTTTATCATCAATGTCTTTACTCTTGATCTGAATACCTTCGAGGTCAAAGCCGATAAGTTTGTTTGTGCCGTATGCGTCCTTGTTCGGGTCGTTAGAGTCAACGGTTACTTCGCCCTTCGGTACCCAACCTGCGTAGAGATATACGTTTCCGTTTGAATCACGGTATGTTGAAAGTGTTATGCTCTGCGGATACGCTGCAGACTCTGTTCTTGCTGCTGCGGCAGACTGTGATGTATACCAGCCGCCGAAGAGGAATCCGTCTCTTACCGGGAGACCGTCTTCTATGCGATCCTGCATACCGTCTACACAATTCTGAGCTGTGAGCGGTTCTTTAACAAGTGTATGATGTGTTTCTTCTGTTATATCTTCTATGCGGTATTCCATACCTTCACTTACGTATACCAGCTTGTTGTGGTAATCGCTAGTGGGAGGTGTATACCAATAACCGATAAGAACAACGTCTTTGTCAGGCATTGTGAAAGGTCCTGTGCCTATTACGTCATCGCTGTACCAGCCGTCGAAGATATATGTGCCGCTCGGGTCTGACATTTCTTTGTATGTTACGTTTTCGCCCTCGAAATGATACTCTACCGGAGGCGGTGTTACGCCTGCGGGCTTAGGAG
>JAEEHZ010000094.1 GCA_016281115.1 Clostridiaceae bacterium
CCGAATGAATATTCTACCCAATATGTCCGACTTTAGAGAAAAGAAATGTATGTTATACTGTAAAAATTATAACAAGCTATGTAGACTATTTATTTTAATGCTTAGACGAACATTATACCACTTAAGTTCGTATCTTGAAATGCGCCTTCTCCGACAGATACGACCGTGTCGGGAAGATTAAGGCTGGTTATGCTTTTGCACCCCGAAAAAGCGTATTCGCAAATTTCGGTCAGGCTTTCATTATATATAATGTTACTTAACTGAAAGCATTCCTCAAAAGCATTTGAGCCTATAGAATATACGCTGTCGCCTATCGTTATGCTTTTAAGAGCGGAACAGTCTTTAAATGCCTGTGCGCCAATTTTTTTAAGCTTTGCGCCGGTATTTACGGCCTCTAAAGAAGTACAGCGCGAAAAAGCGCCTTCCCCCATATGCTGTACACTGTCGGGTAATGTTAACGACGAGATTCCCGTACAGCCCGAAAAGGCGTAACGGTCAATGTCAAAAAGAGTTTCGGGAAGATTTAATTCTTTTATGCGGGAGCAGTTCTCAAACGCATACCAGAACAAGGTTTGCACATTTGAAAAGTCAACAGAGCTTATCCCTGTGCAATCGGCAAACGCGCTTAAGCCTATTTCTTTAACGCTTTCGGAAAATATGACCGAAGATATTTTTTTACAGCCCTTAAACGCTTCTTTTCCCACGGACACAACGGGATAGCCGCTTATGCTTTCGGGGATAACAAGCTCGCCCGACGGCTCTTGCGTGTAGCCCGTAACGGCGACGGTTCTTTCAGCCTCATCTATTTTGTATTTAAAAATGTCGTAAACTTCATCTTCCGATTTTGCCGAAGCGCTGTATGCGGGATAGATAAACAAAACGGCAAACAACGCAGACAATATGTAAACACCGAGCTTTTTCAGCTTCATAAGATAACAACTCCCAAGAAAAATGTATTTGCCGAATAAGATTATAAAATAGTATATTTTATTTGTCAACAACGCGTTTTTCCGTAAAACCGCCTGTAATAAGTTGTAATTAATTCAGTTTCCTTTCACAGCAAGAATTGTATGATTGGCAGTTTATATAAATGAGTTTAAATATTTTTGGTAAAATTGCAAAATAAAAGTTACAAAATAAATTAAAAAGTTGCAATCTTGTAATGATTGTGTTACAATACCGGCACTGTTTTTATAAGGAGTTGATTGCCCATGCAGAATAAAAACATTTCTGAAATGGTCAATGTTATAGTTAAATACATAAAAAATAACAAAAAGGCGGTAACCTCAATGGCTTGCATTGCCGCCATAGTAATAACAAGCTGTGTGGTTTTTGCACGCAAGCCCGTTTATTTTGAGTCCGAGAACACGGTTTATTTGGAAAAACCCGTTGTGTTAAGCGAGAACAAAACGGTTGCAGCCGCAGATTTGGTACCTGCTTACGGTGTATATATCAACGAAGAGCTGGTTGCCGCTGTTGAAGACGCAAGCGATCTGGACACCTTGTTTGAGGAAGTTTTGGCAAGTGCATCTAAAGGCTACACAAACGCCGAGGCGAAATTTATAAATACACCAAAAACACTCAAAGGCTTGTTTGACGCGGAATATGTATATTCTGCGGAAGAACTCAAAGTAAAAATTGAAAAAGAATATTCGCAATACATAGAAGTAAGGTCTTATGTGACCGTTGAAGTTTCGGTGCCTTATAAAGTAATAACCAAATACGATTCTTCAAAGGACGAAGACTATTTTAAAATCAAAAAAGAAGGCAAAGACGGAATAAATAAGGTTACTACCGAAACAATTTACATAAACGGAGAAAAGCAATCTTCATCTGTTTTTGAAACAGAGACCGTAAAAGAGCCTGTAAACAAAGTGGTTGTAACCGGAAAAACACTTAAAAGCGGAGTGGGCTCAGGCACCTTTGCGTGGCCGAGCGCATACACTCATAATATTTTCAGCGGATTCGGATACAGAGAAGACGGATACCACGGCGGCATAGACATTAACGATAACGGAATGTACGGCAGCGACATATTGGCAGCCGACAGCGGAACTGTTATTACCGCAAGCTACGACGAATACGGCTACGGTCATCATGTAGAGATAGACCACGGTAACGGTTATGTTACACGTTACGCTCACTGCAGCGATATTTATGTAAGCGTAGGGGAAAAGGTATCTAAAGGAGCCGTTATTGCGGCGGTTGGCTCAACAGGCAACTCTGAAGCTCCCCATTTACATTTTGAAATAATCGAGAACGGAGTAAGAGTAGATCCCACAATGTTCTTTTAATAAAATCAAAAGGCAATCGCGAATGTAAAAACGCGGTTGCTTTTTTATATACGGTTTTTCTTAAATTATCAAATTATAGCCGAAAAACGTGTAAAAATCTTAAACAATAAGATTAAATGCCTTTTTGCTATTGTATTTTCATAAAAATTATATTATACTACTTACATAAACTTATTTAGAAAGCGAAAGGCTTTCTTTTTTTGCTTAATGTGAAGGTGAAGTTCAAAAAATGCCCGGAAAGTTAAAAATCATTCGTTACGGCGGAATGTACACAAACAGAGTAAAAAACAAAAGAATAATAGCAACGCTTGTTTCTACGGTTTTGTGCGGCGTTGTTATCGCGGGCGTTTCGTTTGCAACCTTGGGAGCAAGCGGAAATTCTTTTGTTACGCCGGCGGGTACGGTATCGGAAAGTTCCGCCGCCGACACACAGTCTCAGGATGAAACTTCTCAGGCTCAGGCGTCATCAGGAAAACCTACTATTACCGATACCGAAACAAACGGTATACCCCCTCTTGAATATGACAGCGACTTAAAAGGAGAGTTCGGCGACAAGGAGCAGAAGGTGTATGTGTTCGATGACGTCGCTTACGAGGTGTTTTACGGTGACAACTCCGGCGCGGACGCTTACAGCGACACGATAAACAAAACAGCTCTCAAGCTGAAAAAAGTACTGGGCAGCGACACTTTGTTTTACGATCTTGTAATTCCCACAAGGTCAGAATTTACCCTTCCCGATGAGCAAAAAATAAAAGCAA
>JAEEHZ010000095.1 GCA_016281115.1 Clostridiaceae bacterium
TGGTCTGTTATTACAAGAGTTCCCATAAGTAAAAGCGCCAACGCCATAAAATAATTCCTCCAAACCGCAAAACCGCATAATCACAAATATCGCCCTTTTGTGCGACTAATTATAATTATACGGTTTTATGATATTAATTTGTTTATTGCATATCTTGTGCTCTGCTCTTTTCAATGCTTTCTTTGAGCATCATGTCTTTAACTTTCATTAGGCGCACCTGTGTGCTGCGCTCGTTTTCGTCGAGCTTCATTGTAATATATTTGATTTTTTCTTTTGTGTCGGGGATCATTACGTGTTCAAGTGCGTTAACTCTGCGCCGTGTTTTCTCAATTTCGCTTGCCATAAGCCTGCACGATTTTTCACACTCTGCAAGCTTCAGCATATCTTCAAACACGTTTGAAAGCGACATTACCGCGTCGTCTAAATCGGCAGATGTAAAAGCAAGTCCGTAAGAATATATATCGTTAGGGTCTGATGTTCTTGTCTTTACGCTGTATTGCGGTATATCTACGCTCATGATATTCCGCTTTGAAATATCAAGGCTTATCTCCTGCCCCGGAGCCATAACGGACGCACCCAAAACTTCATTGGAGATACCTGCGCGCGCCAATACAAAATTTTTGTTGGAATTCTTTATTCCAAGCTCGACCTTTTCTCTTAAAGCCTTGTTTTCTCTGACCATATCGAGAAACTGCCTCATAAGCTCATCGCGCTTGTCTTTTAAAAGCTTGTGTCCTCTGGTGGCGGTAACAAGCTTTTTCTTTAAGCGCGTAAGCTCCATACGGGTCGGGTTAACTTGCGTTGCAGCCATAGTTCGTCACCTTATTTTCCGTAGTATTTATCAAGATATTCGTCTTTAATACGCTTAAGCTCGCTTCTGGGCAATATAGATAACAGCTTCCAGCCTATATCGAGCGTTTCTTCTATGCTTCTGTTTGCGTTATAGCCCTGAGAAACATATTTGCTCTCAAATTCATCGGCAAATTTGGCATAGAGCTTATCAATATCCGTAAGTGCTGCTTCGCCCAGAATTACCATAAGCTCTTTTGCGTCTTTTCCTCTCGCGTATGCGGCAAACAACTGGTTCATCGTGTTTGCGTGGTCCGCACGTGTCTTGCCCTCTCCTATGCCCTTATCTTTTAAACGTGAAAGTGACGGCAAAACATCTATCGGCGGTGTTACGCCTTTTCTGTAAAGGTCACGGCTGAGTATTATTTGTCCCTCTGTAATATAGCCCGTAAGGTCGGGTATGGGGTGGGTCTTATCGTCTTCTGGCATTGTAAGTATAGGAATAAGAGTAATGCTACCGTTTTTGCCCTTTTGACGACCTGCGCGCTCATAAAGCGACGCTAAGTCTGTATACATATATCCGGGGTATCCGCGTCTGCCGGGAACTTCTTTTCTCGCTGCGGAAACTTCTCTCAATGCGTCGGCATAGTTTGTGATGTCGGTCATAATTACGAGCACGTGCATATTTTCTTCAAACGCGAGATACTCAGCCGCCGTAAGCGCCATTCTTGGCGTGGATATTCTCTCTATTGCAGGGTCGTTTGCAAGGTTTACAAACATAACCGTTCTGTCAATAGCGCCTGTTTCTTTAAAGCTTTCAACAAAGAAGTTCGATTCTTCAAATGTAATGCCCATAGCGGCAAAAACAACGGCAAACTGTTCGTTTGTTCCCCTAACCTTTGCCTGACGCGCTATTTGTGCGGCAAGGTTTGCGTGGGGCAAGCCGCTTGCCGAGAATATCGGAAGCTTTTGTCCTCTTACAAGGGTGTTAAGTCCGTCTATTGCAGAAATTCCCGTTTGTATAAACTCTTGGGGATAGTTACGCGCCGCCGGGTTCATCGGGAGACCGTTTATGTCCATTCGCTTTTCGGGCAATATTTCGGGGCCGCCGTCAATAGGTCTGCCCAAGCCGTCAAAAACACGGCTGAGCATGTCACGGCTGACGCTTAATTCCATGCTTCTGCCCAAAAATCTTACTTTACTGTTAGACAAATTTATACCCGTAGAGCTTTCAAAAAGCTGAACAAGCGCGTCTGTTCCGTTTATCTCAAGCACCTTACAGCGGCGAATCTCGCCGTTTACAAGTTCAATTTCGCCTAAATCATTGTAGCTTACGTCGTCAACGCCGCGCACAAGCATAAGCGGTCCCGCAACTTCTTCTATGGTTCTGTATTCTTTTGGCATTGTTAAAACCATTCCTTTCTCATTTGGAATAAGTCTTTATTCTTCTGTCAGCAACGCGGCTGTTTCTGCTATGTCGCGGCTGAGGTCTTCGTTTAGATTTTTAAACTCATTATCTATCTTATCAACAGGAACATATTTAAATCTTCCTATTCTCTCTCTTATCGGCAAAGATACGAGCTTTTCTATGTCTGCGTTATTCTCCAAAGCCTCTGCCGAAAGGTCATAATATGACAGAACGAGCTTCATCATCATATGCTGCTTTTTGAGTGTCGTATAGGTATCTATTTCGTGAAACGCATCTTGATGCAAAAAGTCTTCTCTTATTGATCTTGCCGCTTCCAGCTTTAAGCGGTCGGGTGATGACAGTGCGTCCATTCCGACAAGCTTTACAATTTCTTCAAGCTCTGCCTCTTCTTGAAGCAGGCGCATAAGTCTTTGTCTGCATTCCATCCAGTCGGGTGCTACTTCCTCGTTATACCATTTTCCGAGCATATCGGTATACAAAGAATAGCTTGTAAGCCAGTTTACGGCAGGAAAATGACGCTTGTAGGCAAGCCCCGAATCAAGCCCCCAGAAAACCTTGACTATTCTGAGTGTCGCCTGAGAAACAGGCTCCGATATATCGCCGCCCGGAGGTGAAACAGCTCCGATAACCGAAAGCGTTCCTTCTCTCCCGTCTTTGCCTAAAGATACAACACGTCCTGCTCTTTCATAGAACTGAGCCAAACGGCTGCCCAGATAAGCGGGGTATCCTTCTTCGCCGGGCATTTCTTCAAGTCTGCCCGACATTTCTCTCAAAGCCTCAGCCCAACGTGATGTTGAGTCTGCCATCAAAGCAACGGAATATCCCATATCTCTGAAATATTCGGCAATGGTTATACCCGTGTAAATAGAGGCTTCTCTGGCGGCAACAGGCATATCTGATGTATTAGCTATAAGCACCGTTCTTTCCATAAGTGATTTGCCTGTTTTTGGGTCGATAAGCTCAGGAAACTCGTTAAGAACATCGGTCATTTCGTTTCCGCGCTCGCCACAACCGATATATACAACTATATCCGCTTCAGCCCACTTTGCAAGCTGGTGCTGAACAACCGTTTTTCCGCTTCCGAAAGGTCCGGGAACAGAAGCCACGCCGCCCTTTGCGATTGGGAACAGTGTGTCTATAACACGCTGACCCGTTACAAGCGGCTTGTCGGGAGAAAGCTTTTTAGCGTATGGTCTGCCCACACGTACAGGCCACTTTTGCATAAGCGTAAGATTCTCTTCTCCGTCTTCTGTTTGAAGTACCGCGACCGTTTGCTCAACGTTATACTTTCCGGGAACAATAGATTTTATCGTTCCGCTCATATACGGCGGAACCATAATTTTATGGAGAACTACTTCCGTTTCTTTTACGGTGCCTATTATATCTCCGCCCGATACTTTATCTCCCGCTTTAACGCAAGGCTCAAAATCCCACTCAAGCTCCCTTTTGAGCGAGGGCACTTCTACACCTCTGTGAAGGCTGTTGCCTGATTTTTTCATTATATCGTCAAGCGGACGCTGTATTCCGTCGTAAATGCTCTTTATAAGTCCCGGTCCCAACTCAACGCTCAGCGGTACGCCCGTAGACTCTACCTCTTCCCCGGGGGCAAGTCCCGAAGTTTCCTCATACACCTGTATGGAGGCGCGATCTGCGTGCATTTCTATTATCTCGCCTATAAGACGCTGTTTACTTACTCTTACAACGTCGAACATATTGGCGTCACGCATATTTTCCGCTATAACAAGCGGGCCTGCGATTTTTTTGATTATTCCTTTGCTCATCTTTATAATTCAGTCCCTTCAAGTGGGTATTTTTTAAATTATTAAATTATGAATTAAATATAATGTCGCTGCCAACTGCTTTTTCAACAGATTTTTTTACGTTTGCCATACCTATGCCGTTGCTGTTTTTTACACCGGGTATGGGTATTATTGCAGGCACGGGCAGGTCGTCATATTTTTCAACTGTTTCGGAAAGCTCTTCCGCGAGCTCTTCCGTGATATATATTATTCCGTAGGTTCCGCCGCACAGCTTTTTTAGCAAGCCTGCCCTGTCTTCTTCATTGTCAGTATAAAACACGTCAAGCCCAAGCAGTGCAAAACCGTAAATGCTGTCTTTGTCACCTATAACCGCTACTTTAAACATACAGATCCCTCAACCTTTCTTTTATTACATTTTCATCAAGGTTGTTGAGCTTTGCGCTTAATATAAGCCGCACGGACTTCATCTCGGACTCCTTTGCAAGGTAATATGCCGCGAGCGGAGCTACCGAAAAATGGTCGTTTTTCTGAAGCCTCAGTTCTTTCATTAACGTGTTGTCGCATTGCTTTTCAAACTCATTTACAGAAATGCGCAAAGCCTCCGCAAGCTCGGGAAACTCCGTGTTTGATATACAGGCGCAAACAGCGTCAATTCCGTCAAGCGCAGCCTTTGAAAGCTCTTTTATGTCAATAACAGGCGTGTCTGCAAGGGCATTTTTAATAAAATCAAGTCCTTTGCCGAAGCCTGCGGATCTCACGGCGGTTTTAACATTGCCGCTAAGCACGGTAAGATTTGCATACAGGCTTATCGCTTTGCTGTCAGACAATAACGCCTGCTTATATATAAACTCCAAATACGCTTTGTCTATAATTATGTCGCAAAGCTGTCCTCTGCCCGTTTCAAGAAGTGTGGAAAACGCTTTTTCGCATACATCATGCAAATAA
>JAEEHZ010000096.1 GCA_016281115.1 Clostridiaceae bacterium
ATCGGTCGTATCGCCGAGCCTGCCCATTGCGTTTATCCTCGGCACAATACTGTACGCCACATCTGAGGCGCTTATATTGTCGGGCTTTATTCCCGCCTCATTGAGCATAGCTATAATGCCTTGACGTTCCGTGTTGGAAAGAGTATTTAACCCGTATTTAACAAGAAATCTGTTTTCGTCACTCAATTCAACTATATCTCCTATTGTACCCACAGCCACCAGATCTGCATAATTATCAAGCAGAGAATATATATCGCAGTCCTCGCCTTCCATAGCGCATATCACTTTAAAGGCTACCCCTACACCCGAGTAAAACTTAAATTTGCTTCGGCAGTCTATTCTGTGAGGGTCTACAACAGCAACGGCATTCGGTAACGTTTCAATAGGGGTGTGATGGTCTGTAACTACCGTGTCGATACCCTTTTGTGAGGCATATTCTATTTCTTTGTGGGCGGTTATGCCGTTATCTACTGTTATGATGAGAGATACGCCCATCTCATACATCTTATCTATAACACCGAGGTTCAGCCCATAGCCGTCCTCTTTCCTGTGGGGGATCATAAAAACAACATTCGCTCCCATTGCAGAGAGATAAGAATACATAACTGCGGTAGAAGTTATGCCGTCTGCATCGTAGTCTCCGTAAACGCAAATTTTCTCAAAATTATCTATCGCAGATGTTATTCTTTCCACAGCCTTATCCATATCAGCAAAATCAAACGGTGACTGAATGACAGGCTCATCCGACAGATAATTTATTGCGTCATCCGGTTTGTTTATACCGCGCAAACTTAAAAGCATTGCTGTCATTAAAGGCAGACTACACGCATTTGCGAGCATATTTGCGTTATCCTTATCCAGATGAGAGACGATCCATTTTTTCATACTTTTCCCCTAAATTACAATCGTTAGGGTTGATTATATCACTTTTTACGCCTATTTTCAACTTTTTTCTGTTTTTTAGATATAAAATATCGAATTTTGATTTACCGTAAAAGCAATACGAATACATATAATAAAAAATGCAAAAAACTCTTGACAACGGCACTCAATTAATATATAATATCCAAGTTGTAAAGGTTAACGCCTTTACACAAAGGAGTCGTTTTATATGAGAGATAAGCTGAAAATGTCTTTGCTGCTTGATTTTTACGGCGGCTTACTTACAGAAAAGCAAAGAGATATATCTGAGCTTTACTATAACGGCGACTATTCGTTAAGCGAGATTGCAGACGATCTGCATATTTCACGACAAGGCGTGCGCGACTCGTTAGTTCGCGCTGAGGCAACACTTACAGAGCTTGAAGAAAAAATCGGCTTTGCCGTTAAATACAGCGAGATTGCAAACAATAACAACCTCATAAAGAAAATTGTTCTCAACGCGCTTGATATGCAAAGCACTGAAGATATAAAGACTTCTCTGCAAAAAATTCTCGCAATAATTGATAACGAACAGAATGTTTAACTTAGTATTTGAAAGGGATTAATTGATATGGCTTTTGAAGGACTTTCGCAAAAATTAAGCTCTGCCTTTAAGAAGCTGCGCTCAAAAGGGCGCCTTAACGAGCGCGACGTTAAAGACGCAATGCGTGAAGTAAGGCTTGCTTTGCTTGAAGCAGACGTTAATTTTAAAATCGCCAAAGATTTTACCGCAAAGGTAACCGAGCGTGCGATAGGCTCAGACGTTTTGGAAAGCCTTACCCCCGCTCAAATGGTAATTAAAATTGTTAATGAGGAGCTCACTTCTCTTATGGGAAGCACCAGCTCACGTTTAGAGCTTTCCTCTAACCCGCCCACAGTAATTATGATGTGCGGTCTGCAGGGCTCGGGTAAAACAACTCACTCTGCAAAACTTGCTAAGATGCTTTTGTCACAGGGACACAGACCGTTGCTCGTCGCCTGCGACGTATACAGACCGGCTGCTATTGATCAGCTTAAGGTTGTGGGAGCAAAAGCAGGCGCGCCTGTATTTGAAATGGGCAAGGACAACCCCGTTAAAATTTCGCAGCAGGCTATAAAACACGCAAAAGACTACGGAAACGACATAGTAATACTTGATACCGCCGGCAGACTTCACATAGATGAACAGCTGATGGGTGAGCTTAAGCAGATAAAAGAAACTGTAAAGCCAAATGAAATACTGCTTGTTGTTGACTCCATGACGGGTCAGGACGCAGTTAACGTTGCAAAAAGCTTTAACGACTTGCTTGATATAACAGGCGTTATTTTAACAAAGCTTGACGGCGACACAAGAGGCGGCGCAGCACTCTCTGTTAAAGAAGTTACAGGCAAGCCCATCAAATTCTGCGGTATGGGTGAAAAGCTTGATGATTTGGAGATTTTCCACCCCGACAGAATGGCTTCGCGTATCCTCGGCATGGGCGATGTTCTGACACTTATAGAAGATGCAGAAAACAAGCTTGACGCAAAAAAAGCCGAAGAAATGGCTGACAAGCTTGCAAAGAATAAATACGACTTAAACGACCTTTTAGATCAGTTTGACCAGATCAAAAAGCTCGGTCCCTTGAAAAGTGTGCTTTCTAAGTTGCCGGGAGTCGGCAACAAGCTTGATAACGTTGATTTTGACGACAGACAAATAGACCGCCTGGCTTCAATAATAATGTCAATGACCCCCAAAGAGCGCGAAAAGCCGGATTTGATAAACGCTTCTCGCAAAAAAAGGATCGCAGCAGGCAGCGGCTCAAAAATTGAAGATGTAAACCGATTGCTTCGCCAGTTTGAGCAAATGAAAAAAATGGTAAAGCAAATGAACGGACCGTCCGGTAAAAAGAAAATGCGTCATTTACCCGGACTCGGCGGACCGGGCAGACGCGGTTTTTGATAAGTTTAAATTCGGATATCCCGATATTTATAAAAATAATTTACGGAGGTGAAATATAATGGCAGTTAAAATCAGACTTCGCAGAATGGGCGCTAAGAAAAGCCCTTTCTACCGTATAGTTGTTGCAGACTCAAGATATCCCAGAGACGGTCGTTTTATTGAGGAATTGGGTTATTATAATCCTGTTGCTGATCCGGTTGTTGTTAAGGTTGATGCAGAAAAAGCAAAAAAATGGATCGCAAACGGCGCACAGCCGACTGACACCGTAAAAGCATTATTAAAGAAAAACAATGTAATTGACTGATTATCATAATTTGTCTGATATCAAAAAAGAAAGGTGATACCATAATGGAAAATTTACTTAAAGTAATAGCACAAGGTCTTGTAGAAGATCCCGATGCTGTAAACGTTACTGCTGACGAAGAAAACGAAGAAGGCATAATCGTTTACCATCTTCACGTTGCACAGGACGATATGGGCAGAGTTATAGGTAAGCAAGGCAGAATTGCTAAAGCTATCCGTACTATCGCCCGCAGCGTTGCAATCAGAAAGAACATCAAAGTAATGGTAGAGATCGACTGATTGATCGGTTTTACAAAACAACACCGCCGAATTATTCGGCGGTGTTGTTTTTTATAATTCTCTTTTAATTCTGTCGAGCGCACCCTTTTCTATTCTGCTTACCTGTGCCTGAGAGATCCCTATCTCATTTGAAACTTCCATTTGTGTTTTTCCCTGAAAAAACCTGAGATTAAGTATTTTCCTTTCTCTCGGTGAAAGCTGAGAAATTGCTTCCCGCAGCGATATTTCCTCAAGCCACATATTATCGTCGTTTTTATCGCCTATCTGATCCATAACATATACCGTGTCGTTGCTGTCTGTAAAAACAGGCTCATTAAGCGACACGGGTGCAACTATCGCTTCAAGCGCAAGAACAACGTCCGCTTTCTTCATATCAAGCTCTTTGGCTATCATTTCTACGCTCGGTTCTCTCCCCAACTCGTTTGTAAGGCGCTCTTTAACCTGCATTGCCTTATATGCCGTGTCGCGCATACTCCTGCTCACACGAATATAGTTATAATCGCGTAAATATCTTCTAACTTCGCCTATTATCATGGGAACACCGTAAGTTGAAAATTTGACATTCATATTGCTGTCAAAATTATCTATTGCTTTGATAAGACCTATACAACCCACCTGAAACAGATCGTCAATATTTTCTCCACGATTCGTAAATCTTTGAATAACGCTTAAAACAAGACGTAAGTTCCCTCTTATCATTTTTTCGCGGGCTTTTTTCTTTTCCGCTGCACTTCCTTCACGCATTATGCGAAATAATTCCGATTTTTCCTTTTCCGATAAAACCTTTAAATTTGCAGTATTGATCCCGCAAATCTCTACCCTGCTGAACTGCATTAAAAACCGCCTCCGCAATACTAAAAAGTTTTTACTTTAAAAGTATTGCCGAAGGCGATTTTATTAATTCATATTACATACATAAATAAAATAAGTATTAATACGCTTTTCCCCAATAAACAAGTTTTTTGGCGGGTTTTCCGCAACAAACGCATTTCTGTGCAATATTTTCCTGCTCAAAAGGCATACAGCGTGAGCCGACACCCGTGAGTTCTTTCACTTTATCTTCGCAGGCTTCTTCTCCGCACCACATAGCCTTTACAAAGCCGTCACCGTTTTCATCAAGCGCTTTTATTATTTCGTCGGTATTTGTACAGGTGTATGTGTGTTTTTCTCGGTTTTCAAGGGCTTTTTGATATATGCCGTCGCGTACCTCATCAAGCTTTTTCAAAACAGTGCTTTCAAGCTCGTCAAGCGAGACAATCGTCTTTTCACGGTTATGACGTGTAACGAGAACGCACTGATTGTTTTCGATATCTTTGGGTCCTATCTCTATCCTTACGGGAACGCCCTTCATTTCATATTCGCTGAATTTCCAGCCGGGGCTGTTTTCGGAATCGTCAAGCTTAACGCGAACGCTTTTGTTAAGTCTTTGAAGAAGCTCTTTTGCTTTTTCAAGAACGCCCTCTTTGTGCATTGCGATAGGCACAATAACAGCCTGGATAGGCGCAACCGCAGGGGGAAGCACAAGTCCGTTATCGTCGCCGTGAGTCATAATTATTGCGCCGATAAGTCTTGTTGTAACGCCCCACGAAGTCTGATAGGGATATACCAATTGGTTTTCTTTATTTGAATATTTTATATCAAACGCTCTTGCAAAGCCATCGCCGAAATAATGGCTCGTGCCTGCCTGAAGTGCTTTTCCGTCGTGCATAAGGGCTTCTATTGCATATGTCATTTCAGCACCCGCAAATTTATCGCTGTCGGTTTTTTTGCCTTTTATTACGGGCATTGCAAGCTCATTTTCACAAAAATCGGCGTAAACATTGAGCATTCTCTCGGTTTCCTCTATTGCCTCTTGCGCTGTTGCGTGAATGGTATGACCCTCTTGCCACAAAAATTCACGTGAGCGCAAAAACGGTCTTGTTGTTTTTTCCCATCTTACAACGTTTACCCATTGGTTATATAGTTTGGGCAAATCTCTGTGAGAATGAATTATATTTGCGTAATGCTCACAAAACAGAGTTTCAGATGTCGGGCGAACGCAAAGGCGTTCTTCAAGCTTTTCGCTGCCGCCGTGTGTCACCCAAGCCACCTCAGGTGCAAAGCCCTCTACATGGTCTTTTTCTTTTTGAAGCAAGCTTTCGGGAATAAACATAGGCATACACACGTTTTCGTGTCCTGTTTGCTTAAATTTTCCGTCGAGGATCTTCTGAATGTTTTCCCAGATTGCGTAACCGTACGGTCTTATTACCATACATCCTTTAACACTTGTATATTCGATAAGCTCAGCTTTTTTCACTATATCCGTATACCACTTGGCAAAATCTTCGTCCATAGAGGTTATAGCGGTAACAAGCTTTTGTTTGTCTGACATTAATTATCTCTCCTGCCGTTATTATTTTAAAAACACGCATATTATACGTTTTTTAACTCTTTATGTCAATATTATACTGTTTAAAATATTGTTATTGTCGATTATTTTCATAACAAAAGGTTATCCCATGTAGAATATAACATAGGATAACCTCAAGATTCAGCTGATATAAATTTATGCTGTGTTAATGTTAACACATATAAACTTATTAATGCTTAACAGAATCCGCCAACTCTGCAAGGCATTTAAGAAGCTCATTATAGTTATTGCCTACACCGTTATACGACAACGTAATACCGTTTTTAAAATACAGGCAGACATCGTATGTGGTTGCGTCGTAGGCAAAAAAGCCGTCGTTCTCGATCTTTGAGCGTTTGATACTTTCTTTGATCTCTTCGATAAGCTTCAGATCCTGTGCAGAAGAGATAAAACTGTTTAATACCTGCTTTGATACCGCAATACTTTCAAAATTGGTCTCTTCGTTGCCGTTTGATTCGCTGTAATAACGCGCGCTCATATAAAGCTTACCGTCATCGTTACTTATCAAATCAAAAGAGCTGCATCCCTGAACATATGAAGCGCTCGATAAAAAACTCACCCCGGTGATATCTTCATAATTATATTCAATATAATCCGCGGAATTTGTACTGTCAGAGTCAGAATCCGGGTCGGAATAAATAATACTGCTGTACCACTCGGCGTTACAGCCCGAAAATATAACCAAAGACAGCGCTGCAGTGAGCAGCATCAAAGCAAAAGCAAATTTTTTTGTCATTATTGTATATCCTTATCGTCAAAAGGGTCGCCGCATTCCGGACAGAATTTCGGCGGATTATGGGGATCTTCCGGCTCCCAACCGCATTTATCACATTTATAAAGCGGTGCGTCTGCAGGCTTTTTGCTTCCGCACTCGGAGCAGAACATACCCTTATTCACGTTTCCGCATTTTGCGCATGTCCAACCGTCCGGCTTATCGTTTTGCGGCTTGGGTGAGCCGCACTCCGGGCAGAATTTTCCCGTTGCTTTCGCGCCGCACTTGCAAGTCCAGGAATCCTTGTTCTCGGGTTCGGGCTTTTTGGCTCCGCAATTGGGGCAGAAATTGCCTGTTGCTGTTGCTCCGCAGGAACATTTCCAACTGTCGGCTGCTGCCTGTTGCTGCTGTTGTTGAGCCTGTTGTTGCTGGCCTATCTGGAACAGATTTCCGGCGTTCATTCCGCCTGCCTGTTGAGCCATTCCCATACCCATAAAGCCCATCATTGCACCGTTTGGGTTTTTGGCGGCTGCTTTCATTGCTTCTGCCTGAGCAGTAACCGTTGTTGCAGCAGCCATTGTGGCGTCGCGGTTAATAGCGGCACGCTGAGCCTGTTTAATCATCTCTGCGTCTTCCTCGGGCAGGGTTATCGGGTTCATAGCAATAGAAACAACCTGCAAGCCTCTGAGCTTACCCCATTTAGCTGTAAGAGCCTCGTTCATCGCCTCTGAGAGTTCTTCCGCGTGTGCGGGAATCTGATTAGGTCTTACCTCTAAGTCGCTTATTTTGGCAAATGCAGGCTGCAATGCACTTATAAACTCCGTCTTTAACTGATTATCAATTTGATCTCTTGTATATTCACTTTCAACATTACCGCATACGTTAGTATAGAAAAGAAGCGGATCGGCGATCCTGTATGAATACACACCGTTGCATCTTACGGAAACATCAATATCAAGATTTATGTTTCTGTCAACCACGCGGAACATTATCGGGTTAGCAGTTCCGAATTTGTTGTCTACAAGCTCTTTTGTGTTGAAATAGTATACTCTCTGGTCTTTTCCCGTGTCGCCGCCGTAAGCAAAACGCTTGCCTATGGTCTTAAAGGTATCGATTATGCTCTTTCCCAGGCTGCCTGCAAAAATGCTGGGCTCGGTGGAAGTATCGTATGTAAACTCACCCGGCTCGGCACAGACCTCGACGATCTTACCCTGTTCAACGATGATCATACATTGTCCGTCGGCAACAGCTATGCCTGAGCCGTTGGAAATAATGTTGTCGTTGCCCTTGGTATTTGAGGAACGGCTTGTTGTTCTTTTCTGACCTTTTGTAACAAGGACATTTTTGTCCATTGCGTCACAGTAGAAAAACTCCTTCCACTGGTCAGCCAAAGTTCCTCCCAATGCTCCTATACCTGCTTTAATAAGTCCCATATAAATGCTCCTTTCAGTTACATTTTAATATAATATGGTGCAATAAAATGTCAAAATAAAGTTATTGCCACTTTCCGTAAACCAATGTGTTCCCGAAATTGTCTTTTCCGGTATTGCCGTTCGGAACAAACGTCAAGCCAAAGCTCCTTATTGAAAGATTTTCGGTTTGGTTTCCGTTTCCGCCGTCATTAAATATTATCATATTTGCATTTTGGTCTTCGGGTATCTCTATCATATACACATCGTCGCCTACCGAAGTCATCTCGGTTCCGGGCCAGTTTGTAAACTCAGAGCCCATATTCTCCCAAAAATGAGCATATACCGCATCCCAACCAAATGTGTTCTTAAAGTACAGAACACGTTTCTTTGCTACGTCAGTATCGCTGTTATTTGTTGTTTTTCCCGATGAATCGGTATCTTTCTGCGTATCTGTATCTATATTGGTGTTTGAATCCGTATCGGGAGAATCTGTCTCGGTAGTGTATTCAATATATGATTTAATATCAAATTTTTCTCCCGCAGGCAAAGTGCCTATAAGCTTAGCGAGCAGCTTTTGAATTGACACAACATCTTCCAGATTTACCTCTTTGTTGCCGTCTGCATCGGCTGCCTGAGAGGGTATTTCTTCAAAGCTTACCAGCTTTGCAATATTCTTTTGTATGAGCGTTACGTCGGTCATATTTACATAGCCGTCTACGTCAACGTCGCCGTATAAATATGGCGTTACGACCTCTTCTTTGACGGTAATAATGTTCTTATCGGAATCCGTTGTGATTTCAATATTTTCGGACTCTAATTCTATAACATCAGTGCAAACATCATAAGGCTTACCGTCTTGCTTTACGTTGATAAGCTTGCCTTTTCTCCAAAGCATACTGCCGCTTACACTGTATCCGCCTTTAATTCTGTTTTCGGTCAATGAAGCGTCGCCGTACACGCTTTCGGTAGGCGGTAAAGTATGCGCGTCTTCGGAAACATCGTTCGCCACACCGTCGTTAAATTTTACAAACGCTGTTTTATTGTCAAGCTCTAAAGAATATAAATGCTCATAATCGCTGTTTTCGACTTTCGTCATAGCTTTGCCGGGATAATTTGACACAGGTTTGTCATCACTGTCTTTTTCCAGTACATAAGGCACGCCTGCGCTGTAAGAGTTATCTTCGGTTTTCTCGTAAAATGCCTTTGCAGGTGCGTCGAAATAAATGATATGAGGCGCTGACAGATCCTTTTTGTCAATATAATAAACAGCTTCGATATAGTTACTGCCGTAGTAAGCCTTTATTGTAAGCGGAACTGACATACCGCTGTCAATACCCTTGCCGAATGTAAGTTTTTCGGATCCCGAAAACTTCTCAGGCTCATTTCCTGCAAGCTTATATTCACATTTGTCGGCGTTTGCGGTATTTATCGTTACAGTAGTTGTTTCTCCTGTGAAGCTGATTGTATCGTTTTCGTTTACGTCTTTTCCGTCAACGTTGACCGAAACGGTAGGAATATTCTTCTTGTTGTAAACAACGGCAACTCCGCTTTTTGCCATTTTACCCGAAATATAGCCCTTGCTTACGGTAAACATATTTCCGGATATTTGGTCTTTATAAGAGCCGTCGGGCATATTAACGGGGATGTTGATGTTCTCGCTGTCGCTTACATTAACGATGCACACACCGTCGCTGCCGCGCTTAACAAGATAATATTTGTCCTGATAAGACGACAATTCCTCGCCTTGTCCTTCATACGCGTTTTTGAACATATTAACCTCGCGTATCTCTTTGCAAAGCCAGGTTTCGGTATATTGTCCGATTAGTGAGTCCCAGTTAAGCTGGCCTGCTATGTTGTTGGCTATCGGGCGCGGGAAGAACAATGTCGGATCGTCTTTACGTGATGCCATTGCGGCATATGTTTTTATAAGTACATCTTCACTCATAAGAGTTGTTGTGCCGCCCAAAAATTCATCGTGAGACTCTACCCAAACTACACCTTTACCCGTAGGTATTCTCACGTCATCAAAAACGCCGCTTGTTTTTGACAAAGAAGCAACGCTGCCTTTGTTTATATCTCTGCGTGTGCTTATTCCATAGCCTGCGTCCGTCACATTCATAAGGTTTGTATACGCATCAATGCCTACGGTTCCCGATAGATCCACTACCTCGCCGTAGATGTATAAGTCTTTATATTTATTCTTGATCTTTACCGCAGTATTTGTCCAGAAGTCGCTTGCAAGCTCACCGTCGGACGGTGTTTCTATGTGCTTTGCTGTATCGAATCTGAATCCGTCCGCACCGAGAGCAACACAATCTTCAAGAAGTTGATAAACCCAACCCTGAACAGTTTTGTTTGAGGTATTAAGATCGGGCAAACCGCCTACATTCAGTGAAACCTGCGCAGCCCTTGATTTATTGCTTGCGTCACGCTTAGTAGAATGAAAATATTCATCTTTATTGTATTCGGCTTCTATCTGTTCCGAACGGGAACCGCTTCTGCCGTCGTCACTTTGCGCCATATGGTTTGAAACTATGTCAACAATTACCTTAATGCCGTATTCGTGAGCTTTTTCGCAGAGAGTTTTAAGGTCTTCGGCAGTGCCGAGCTCGTTGCCGACCTTAAAGTTAACGGGCTGATAATAGAAAGTCCAGTCGCAAAAATACGCACCCGAATTAATAGATCTTTTGTTGCCCTGCACGGGAGAAACCTGCACTGCGCTGAAACCCTGGCGTGCGATCTGAGGAAGCATATCAGTAATTTGAGACAAATATGTATTTGAGCAATGCAGAATATTACCCTCGGATATAGATGAAGCTAAATTATAGCTGAGATCATATTCCTCATCACCCTTATTGTCCTCATATATTTTCAAAGCATTGCCCGTTGCAATACTGCTTAATATCAAAAGCATACAAAGTGCTGTGCTTATCAGTTTTCTACTCTTAATTAACATTGTGATTCCTCCAAAAAAGTAAGCAAAAAAGCATATAAAACATACGAATATATTATAGGACAAAGTTATTTTTTTTTCAACACTTTAAGCCGCAAAATCGAATGAAAACGCTCATTTTGTATGAAAATACAATTTTATCTTGATATTTTTATGGAATTTGCACAATGAATTATTTAATTTGCATATATGACAAACAATATTTAATGCATACTGACTAATTTACTATATTAATTATCATAGACAGTCATTTATATGAATAAATACGGGGTTTTCCGGTATATCACTGTCCTCACTGCAAACCGACGCAAACGCGTCCTGTAATTCAAAGCTTTTAAAGAAATATGTTTTACTGTCAATTATTTGTCTGAAACAACGCTTATTGCGCGAAATATCTAAGCAAAAATCATCAAGCTTTGCGGATAACCCCTTACCTATTGCTTTAATGTAGCTTTCTTTAAGAGTCCACAGTAAAATAAAAGCTTTGTCTTTTTCCGCACTGTCTTTAATACTGTTCAAAAACTCAAATTCTTTGCGGCAAAAAAAGCGTTTTGCAATTTCAGTATTGACATTTGCTCTTATCGTTTCAACATCGCAGCCAACAGGGTTATCCGAAACAGCACACATGGCGTAATTTTCGCTGTGGGAAAGATTAAAGTAAATATTTTCGTTTCTTAAATACGGCTTTCCGTATTTATTTACGGTAAAATTTACCTTCTGCATATCTATACCTTTTTTATCAAGCGCATAACCGAGCAAGGCATACGCGCCGAGAGATTGCATTTTATTTATCTTCAACTTTTTAGAGTCTGTTTTTTCTTTTACATAAGCGGGCAACTCTTCATACAGTTTACAAAAAAGCTTTTCGTCACAAAGCGGAGATATATCGGTTACGTAAAGTTTTAGGGGCATTTATTTTCACCTCGAACCTATATTATCACAACGTCACTCTCAATGTCAAAATTAAATAACAAATGCCGTTTTTATGCATATTTTCATTTTTCTGCCTAAAAATATTGAATAAACTGCGGCTGTGTGGTATCATAGCACTGTTATTAAAATGAAGTTAGAGAGCAGGTGTATACCAATAATGGATAATAAACAGAAATATTATATAACCACCGCGATAGCGTACACATCAAGAAAGCCGCATATCGGCAATACTTATGAGATCGTGCTTACCGATGCGCTGGCACGTTATAAAAGGCTGCAGGGATATGATGTATTTTTCTTAACGGGAACGGACGAACACGGTCAGAAAATCGAGGAATACGCCAAAAACGCAGGTATTTCTCCAAAAGAATACGTAGATAAGGTATCGACCGAGATAAAGGATATTTGTAATTTGCTGAATACATCTTACGATAAATTCATACGCACAACAGACGAATATCACGAAAAGAGCGTTCAAAAAATATTTAAAAAATTATACGATAAGGGCGATATATACAAAAGCGAATACACGGGAATGTACTGTACTCCCTGCGAGAGCTTTTGGACGGAATCTCAGCTTACAGACGGGAAATGCCCCGACTGCGGCAGGGAAGTAAAGCCCGCAAAGGAAGAAGCGTATTTCTTTAAGCTTTCAAAGTATCAAAAGAGATTGGAACAATTTCTGGAGGATAATCCCGATTTCATATATCCCGAAGCGCGCAAAAAGGAAATGGTAAACAACTTTATAAAGCCCGGTATACAGGATCTGTGCGTATCGAGAACATCATTTAAGTGGGGAATTCCCGTAACCTTCGACGACAAACACGTCATATATGTTTGGATAGACGCACTGTCTAATTACATTACGGCTCTCGGTTACACTCCCGACGGCAAAAGCGAGCTGTTCGACAAATACTGGCCCGCCGATGTTCACATAATCGGAAAAGATATTTTAAGATTCCATACAATATATTGGCCTATCCTTCTTATGGCACTCGATTTGCCGCTTCCAAAGCAGATTTTCGGTCACCCGTGGCTGTTGTTCGGTAAAGACAAAATGAGTAAATCAAGAGGCAACACGATTTATGCCGACGACCTTGTTAAACTCATCGGTGTTGACGCAGTGCGTTATTATCTGCTTTCCGAAATGCCCTATACATCGGACGGCTCAATAACATACGAATCCGTGTTTGAGCTTTATAATGCAGATCTGGCAAATACTCTCGGCAATTTGGTAAACAGAACCGTTGCAATGAGCAAAAAGTATTTTGGCGGAAAAATAATGCCGCCTGCAAAATCCGATGATATAGACAACGACCTTATCTCTACTGCTCTCGACGCAGTCGGCAAGGTTAATAAATATATGTCTGAGTATCGCGTAAGCGATGCGCTTGATGCTGTATTGTCGATCGCGCGCCGCTGTAATAAATATATTGATGAAACGGCTCCGTGGGTACTTGCAAAAGATGAAGCAAACAACGAGAGACTCGGTACCGTGCTTTACAATCTGCTTGAAGGAATACGCTTTACCGCCGTGCTTCTTCTTCCCTTTATGCCGCACACCGCTGAAGAAATATTAAAGCAGATCAACTGCGATATCAGCGATTACGACAGTCTAAAGGAATTCGGAAAGCTTAACCCCGGGGATTATGTAGGAGAGGCAAAACCTCTCTTTGGCAGACTTGACAGTGAAAAGCTTTTGGAAGAAATAGCCGAAAAACAAAAAGAAATTGAGGCGCAAAATAAAGCAAAAAGCGAAATTGAGGGCATAGCAAAAATAGGCATTGAAGATTTTGCGAAGATAGATTTGAGAGTTGCGCAAATAACCGGTTGCGAACCCGTTAAAAAAGCTAAAAAGCTTTTAAAGCTCACCGTCGATGACAGTGTGTCCGTTCGTACCGTAGCATCGGGGATCGCGAAATACTATACCCCCGAAGAGCTCATAGGACGAAAGATAATACTTGTTTCCAATTTAAAGCCAGCCACATTGTGCGGAGTTGAAAGTCAGGGTATGATTTTGGCGTGCGACGCTGAAAACGAGACCGTAAAAGTTGTTTTTGCAGACGATATGCCCACAGGTGCAAAAATAAGATAAGATTATCATATAAAAATTTATTGATTCAACCTAATTTCGGCAGAATGCAGATAAACACTGCGTTCTGCCGTTTTATAAATCAGGGTTTCAGTTTTTTAAAAAATTTAATATGTAAATTAAGGCTTTTGTTATTGACACAGGCAAAAAAATGTATTATCATTTATCGGTAAAGGCACGTTCCTTTATATGTTAATTTAGTTTTAAGTTTTATATATTATCTCTTTAGTAGTTGTTTGGGAGTAAGTATTTTGGATAGTTATGTGATAAAAGGCCGTAATCCTCTTTACGGTCGTGTAGAAATAAGCGGCGCAAAAAATGCCGCTGTTGCAATTATTCCCGCCTGTATATTATCGGACGGTGAATGTAAGATTGAAAATGTTCCGTATATTAAAGACACAAGCCTTATAGCCCATATCATAAAGGATATGGGAGCCGATGTAAGGGTGGAAGGAAAATCTTCGATCACGGTTGAGCCTTCGGGTATCGTTAATCCCGTACCTTCTTATGACCTTGTGAGAAATATGCGCGCGTCTTATTATCTTTTGGGCGCTCTGCTGGGCAAATTTAAGCAGGCAGAGGTAGCAATGCCCGGCGGCTGTAACTTCGGCGTACGCCCTGTTGACCAGCATTTAAAGGGCTTTGAAGCTCTTGGCGCAGAGTGTATATGCAACGGCGATATAATAAGGGTAAAAGCAGACAAACTTGTGGGAGCGCATATTTATTTTGACGTTATCTCGGTTGGAGCTACGATTAATGTTATGTTAGCCGCCGTTAAAGCCGAGGGTATGACTATAATAGAAAACGCCGCAAGAGAACCTCATATTGTTGACGTAGCCAATTTCCTTAACTCTATGGGGGCAAACATAAGAGGCGCAGGAACAGACGTTATCAAAATCAAGGGCGTTCAAAAGCTTCACGGTGTGACCTATTCCGTAATTCCCGACCAAATTGAGGCAGGCACATACATGACTGCTGTTGCCGCAACAGGCGGAGATGTTTTGATAGATAATGTAATACCTAAGCATTTGGAGTCGATCACCGCAAAACTGAGAGAGATCGGCGTTGAGATAACGGAATATGACGAAGCCGTTCGCGTAACCTGCAACAAAAGGATACACAAATGCAATATTAAGACAATGCCTCACCCGGGCTTTCCGACGGATATGCAGCCGCAGTTTGCGGCGTTGCTCTCTATCGCCGACGGCACGAGCGTGATAGAAGAAAATGTTTGGAACAGCCGCTTTCAGTATATAAATGAGCTTTGCCGCTTTGGCGCAAAGGCAACAGTAGATGTCCGCAAGGCAATTATAGAAGGCAGAGACGGACTTGTGGGTGCAACTGTACACGCGACAGACTTACGTGCAGGCGCAGCTATGATAATTGCCGCTCTTGCGGCCGAAGGTGTTTCCGTTGTTGAAGACGTAAACCACATTGAGCGCGGCTATGAAGACATTGTAAACAAACTGAGAAACATAGGCGCAGACATAAGACGCCGCTCAGATGATATGCCTGCCGTTTTCACGGCGTAAGCTTTACAATCAACAGCAAAAAATTAAGGTAAACAGTCAATTATCGGCTGTTTACCTTTTTTGTTTTATTGATTATATATTTATCTGAAAACGCTGCCGTCCTTGCAGTAAAGCTCTTTACGTGTTACAAGGCAAAAGATCTCTTTGCCGTATTGTTTTTCAAGTGCGAAAAGCAAAAGTGAAGGATTTATATTAGTTGTGTTGCCCGCAGGCAACACCAGCGTCATTTTTAAACCCGATTGATCACATTCACACTCGCAGTTCATAATGTACTGCCTGAGGTCGATATCCTTCATTCCCGATTTACTTTTTTTCTGAACAATTATGCTGTTTTGGCTCAACAATTTTTTTACTGCCAACTCTAACTTACCGATATCATTTTCGGCAACAGGAAAATCAAGCTCAAAAAGTGCGGAATTTATCTCTTTGGGGTCAGCCCCAAGGTCGTAAACCTCTGTAACACGTATACCTTGCGGTAAATGCTTATTCATACGCTCTTTTATTTCATCATATGGCATATCATCATCCAAAAGGCGCATATCCATATATTCCGCCAATCCAGTATATCCGAGAGACAGCGGCAACGCAAATGTAATAAACACGTGCGGATTAAAGCCTTCCGTGTGCCACAAAGGTATACGCGAACCCACAAGGCAGCGCGTCATACATCTGTTCATATCCAAATGGGAAATATATTTTGCTTTTCCTTCTTTTATATACTTAACTCTTATGTTTTTCATAGCACACGCCTCCTTTATACTTCGTCGCGCCGCAACCCGAGCATTTTTCACGGCAATTAGGCGTTGTTTCGGCTTTGTAGGCTCTTTTACATTCGTCTATCAAGAATTTTTTGTTTACGCCGTAGTCTATATGATCCCACGGCAAGACCTCATCAAAGGAGCGACGCCTGTTGGCGTAAAAGGCAGGATCTATGCCGCACTCTTCAAAAAGACTCATCCATTTGTCAAAGTCAAAGCACTCTTCCCAACTGTCAAAACGCATACCGTATTCACAGGCTTTTTCCATAACTTTGCAGAGTTTGCGGTCGCCTCTGGCAAAAACCGCCTCTAAAAAGCTTGTTTTGCTGTCGTGATAGTTATAATTTATCTTTCGTGAAGTAACGCTGTCCTTTAAGTGATATTGCTTTTTCATAAGCTCGTCGCGTGTGTCCTGCGGTTCCCACTGGAACGGCGTAAACGGTTTAGGCACAAAAGACGCTGTGCTGAGCGTAACTGTAACAGGTTGACCCTTTGGTTTATTCGGGCAAGAATAATAGGCGTTTACGACTTTTTGCCCCAGCTCTGCAATAGCGGCGACGTCATTATAGGTTTCCGTTGGCAATCCTATCATAAAATAAAGCTTGACCTTATTCCAGCCGCCCGAAAAAGCCTTTGTGCAGGTTTGAAGCAGTTCATCCTCAAAAACATTCTTGTTTATTACGTTGCGCATACGCTGGCTTCCTGCTTCGGGGGCAAATGTAAGCCCGCTTTTCCTTACGGTTTTGATTTTAGACACAAGCTCGTCCGAAAAACCGTCTACACGAAGCGACGGCAACGATATACTCACCTTCTCTTTTTCCGTCCACAAGAGCATGTTATCGAGCAAAGGCTGGATCTGCGTATAATCGCTTGAACTCAGAGATGAAAGAGATATCTCGTCATAGCCTGTGCTGTCGCATATTTTACGGCACTGATCATTTATTGTACCTATACTTTTCTCTCTGACGGGTCTGTTCATAAAACCCGCCTGGCAAAACCGGCAACCTCTTATGCAACCTCTGAATATTTCGGAAACGGCTCTGTCATGTATTATTTCTATCATGGGAACAATAAACTTATCCGGAAAATACGTATTGTCCAGATCCATCATTATGCGCTTTTCTATTTTTTCGGGCGCACCGTGCTTCGGTATTATTTCATTTACAGTGCCGTCTTCATTATAGTTGATATCATAAAGCGCAGGCACGTATACGCCTTTTATATGTGACGCTTTTTTCAAAAATTCATCTCTGCTCAAGCCTTTTTTTCTACATTCACGGTAAAGCTCTATTACCTCTAGGTCTACCTCTTCCCCTTCACCGATGAAAAATATGTCAACGAAATCGGCAACAGGCTCGGGATTACAGGCGCACGGACCACCCGCAACAACAATTTGCTTTAGATCGTGTCTGTCTTTACTTTTAAGCGGGATTTTTGCCAATTTCAACATATTAAGCATAGTGGTATAGCTAAGCTCATATTGCAAAGTAAATCCGATAAAGTCAAAGTCTGTTATATAGTCTCCGCTTTCCAGTGCAAACAAAGGAATGCCGTTTTTCAGCATCAGTTCTTCCATATCTGTCCACGGAGCAAACACACGCTCGCACCATATGTAAGGCACTTCGTTAAAAAGGCTGTAAAGTATTTTTATTCCCAAATGAGACATACCTACCTCATATATATCGGGAAAACAAAACGCAAATCTTACGTCTATATGTTTTTTATCTTTTATGACCTCGTTAAGATCGCCGCCGGTGTATCTTCCCGGCTTTTGAACCTTCAAAAGAA
>JAEEHZ010000097.1 GCA_016281115.1 Clostridiaceae bacterium
ATCGGGGGTGGTGTAGCCGTCGTCTATAATATTATTTTTAAGCGCATATTCTATTGCATATGGGTCGCTGTCGATTGCTGTTATGTTGTAACCGAGCCTTTTTAACCCTTTGGCATAGCTTCCGCCTATAAGCCCCAATCCAACAATAAGTATATTGCTGTCACTTATCCATTCCATAAACATTTACCTCTATATTTAATCTCTTAAATTCTTCAAAAAAGTTTGGAAAGCTTTTGTTAACAGCCTCCGCGCCCTCAATAATTCCGCCTGTTACCGTGCTAAGCACAGCCATTGCCATAACTATACGGTGGTCGTTATGACCGTTTAAAGGCGCTTCGGGCGTTTTAAGCGTTGAGGGAAAAATTCTCATACTGTTCTCCCCTATTTCGCTTCTTATACCGAATTTGAAAAGCTCCTCAGCCATTGCTGCGCATCGGTCGCTTTCTTTTATCTTCAAACGTTCTGTCCCCGTAAACACTGCTCCGTTTTGTACTGCTGCCACCGCCATACAAACAGGGCCCAGATCGGGGCAATGAGAAAGGTCAAGTGTGGGAGCTCCTTCATTCAACCGTCTGAAATAATCCATATACGCTTTGTCGCCCTGTAAACTTTCCGGGTCAAGTCCGCTGACCGTAACATTTCCGCCCGCATAATTCAGAGCCTCAAAAAACGCGGCGTTAGAATAATCCCCCTCAACGGTTATATCGGCAGAACGATATTTTTGCCTGCCGCAAATGTTTATTATATTGTTTTTCCTGACCGTGTTAACTCCGAAACGGTTCAGCACATCTATTGTTATATCTATATACGGCACGCTTTCCAAAGGCGGTAATATTTCTATTACACTGTCGCCGTCAAGTAAGGGCAGAACAAAAAGAAGTCCGCTTATAAACTGGCTGCTTATATTGCCCGGTATGCTGTAATGACCAAATTTAAGCTTTCCGTTTATCATAATCGCGTTATCTGACCTTATATATTCAACACCGTTTTGTTTACACAAATCCTCATATACGGAAAGCGGTCTTGACAGAAGAATCTTGCTCCCCGTAAATGTCGTCTTTTTGCCCGATAACATTGCAAGCGGCATCAAAAACCGCAGTGTGCTTCCGCACTCTCTGCAATCAAGCGTTGCCTCTGTAATGTTTTCAGTGTGTATACCGCGTACAGTGCAAGTGTCTCCGATGTGAGATATTTGGGCACCCAGGGCTTTCAGACAATCAATTGTCGCAAGCATATCTTGCGAGCGTGAAACGCCTTTTATAATGCTTGTCCCATTTGCAAGCGCCGCGCAAATAAGCGCGCGGTGAGCAAAACTCTTTGACGGCGGCGCAAAAACGGTACCCAAGGCTGATGACGGTCCAATTTTAACATTCATTTACGTTCACCCGTATCCATTAAATAGTCGATAGCCTCTAAATAGCCGTTTGTACCGTGTCCCATTATGGTTTTTTCACAGGCAGGGCGCACATAGCTTATCTGCCTGAATTCTTCTCTTTTTGTCACATCTGAAATGTGCACTTCTATTGTCGGTATTCCGACAGATTTCAGCGCATCATATAAGGCGATGCTTGTGTGAGTATACGCCGCCGGATTTATAACGATACCATCAAATTTGCCGTATGCCTGTTGAATTTTGTCTACAAGGTCACCTTCGTGGTTTGACTGAAATATTTCGCAATAAAAGCCCTTTTCAAATGAGTATTCGGATATTTTATCACACAGCATGGAATATGTTTCCCTGCCGTAAATCTCGGGTTCTCTTATGCCGAGCATATTCAAATTGGGACCGTTAATTATAAGTATTTTCATATTATTGTTCATCCTTCTGCAAAGATAAATATATCTTATCAAATATGTTGCCGGAACCTGAGATTATGTCAGACGCATTGTATATTACTCCGTTCAGTGAAAGATACAGTTCTTCCCGTTCAGATAACGACTTATCTTCACACAGAATAAGGGTGTGATTTTGCATAGCGGCGTACATAAACTGTTCGCTTGTATTGTTACAACCTAACTCAATGCAGTTCATATTGTATTTGCCGCAAAATACACGTTTAAGCTCTGTTTGCATACTACCGTTTACACTGTAAAATACAAGATTTCTTTTCTCAGAGAGAATTTCCGTGTATAGTTTATCTATGAGCGCGTCGTCATAGCTTTTGCCCGTAAATATTCTTGCAGCAAGCACTGCCTGCGCCACAAGCATATACAAACCGCCTGCGGCTTTTATGCCAAGACTTTTGGCTTTTGTAACAAGCATTGTGGAAAGCGGGTTAAACACGGCGTCTGCAACACCCGAAAGTTTTATGAACGCAGTTAAGTCGATAGGCATATCAAAGCAGTTCGGGTACATTCCGCAGGGAGTTGTATTTATTATATAATCGGCATCACAATGGTGTTTTACAGCCTGCTCATAGGTAACGCTTTCGTCCGACTGTGTTCGGCTTACCTTTATGATATCTTTTGCGCCTAAGCTTTCGGCAACACAATATGCGGTTTTGCTTGTTCCGCCCGTACCGAGTATCAATACCTTGCTGTCCTGCAAATTTAAACCAAGCCTTTTAATTAATGCGGTCATTCCGCCAAAATCCGTGTTGTAACCGTATAGTTCACCGTTTTTATTGACAATGGTATTAACGGCGCCTATTCTTTCGGCAATTTCATCCAAATTATAGAGATAAGGTACTACGTCACATTTATAAGGTATCGTAACATTAATTCCTTTAAAATCTTTTTTTGCCATAAAATGGGCGAAAGCGTTTTCATCAAGCTCAGTCAGCTCATAATTGTAGCTGTCAATTCTCTTGTGAATATCTTTGGAAAAGCTGTGCCCCAAACGTTTGGCGATCAAACCGTATTCCATATGTGTATCACCTCAAATAATCCGTGCCGAATCTGCCCAAAAGCATATCACACATCACAATTGCGGCGACGCTGTCAACAACCACACGGGCTCTGTGTATAACTGCGGGATCATGCCGTCCCTGTATTGTAAGCTCGGTTTCTTTTGCATTTTCAAAATTGACCGTGTTTTGCTTTTTGTATATTGAAGGTGTGGGCTTTACGGCACAACTGAATATTATCGGCATACCGTTTGTTATTCCGCCGTTTATGCCGCCGTTGTTATTCGTTTTTGTTGATATATGCCCTTCTTCATCGATATAAAATTCGTCATTATATTCACTGCCAAGGCTTGCAGACATATCATATGCATTACCGAACCAAACGCCCTTGATTGCAGGTATTGCAAAAAGTGCGTGCGACAATGCTCCTTCAACAGTATCGAAAAACGGCTCTCCTACGCCTGCGGGAACACCTATTATTGCGGTTTCGAGTATACCCCCGATGCTGTCGCCGGACCTTGCAACTGATTTAATTCTTTCTTTCATAATATTGGCAATTTTATCGTTGATAACGGAAAATTGCTTCTCATTTAACATATCAATATCATTTCGGTAATCATCGAAACCGATGTCTTCAATATCGCCTAATCTTTTTATATGTGTGCCTATATATATTCCCTTATTTTTGAGAGCAGTTGCGGCAATAGCTCCTGCCGCCACCAAAGCCGCGGTTATTCTTCCGCTGAAATGCCCTCCTCCGCGGTAGTCCTGAAAACCGTGATATTTAACATTTGCGGTATAATCCGCGTGACCGGGACGGGCAATACTTCTAATATCCGAATAGTCTTTAGATTTTATATCTTGATTCTTTATAACTATACATATCGGCGTACCCGTCGTTTTCCCGTCAAAAACACCGCTTAATATTTCAAAATCATCATCTTCACAGCGAGATGTACTTATGCCGCCCACGGGCGCTCTGAGCTTTAACTGATGCTTAATATACTCATTATCTATTTCAATCCCCGGCGCCATACCGTCAAGCACCGCGCCTACGGCAGCTCCGTGACTCTCGCCGAATACGGTAACAGAAACATTTGTTCCGAAAGTATTTTTCAATTTGAGTCACCTCCGTGTGATAAATCATATATCCGTCTTTTAAGCTCATCAAAACTTATTTGCACAAATTTAAAGCTCCCTATTTCTTCACAAACGACTGCTGTTACAGACGAGCCTTGCGACTTTTTATCATGTACGGCAGCTTCAAAAACTTTTTCCGTATCAAATCTTATATCCACATTAACACCGAGCTTTTTAAGGGCTGATTTCAGTCTTTCTTTTACATTATCGGAACACATACCAAGCATACCTATTCCGACACACTCGCCGTGATACATACCTTCAACGCTTTTCACGCTTTCTATTCCGTGACCTATTGTATGTCCGAAATTAAGCGCTTTTCTGAGTCCGCCTTCTTTTTCATCCTGAGATACCACATTTGCCTTTATTTTGAGCGCTTTTTCTATAATTTCATCAATTCTGCTGTACGGATTATCATTTTCAAATATCTCAAACAACTCTTTATCAAAAGTTGCCGCCATTTTAAGCGCCTCACACAAGCCGTTTGATATCTGTCTTTTCGACAAAGTTTTTAAAACATCTGGATCAATTATTACTTTCTTCGGCTGATAAAACGTGCCTACGATATTTTTAACGCCGTTAAAATTTACGGCTGTCTTTCCTCCTATTGAAGAATCAACCTGAGACAATACGGTTGTGGGGATATTGTAAAAATCCACTCCGCGCATATAAACAGACGCCGCAAAGCCTGCAAGGTCACCTACTACGCCGCCGCCGACCGCAACAACACAGTCGCGCCTTGTAAAGCCCTTTTCAAGCATAGCAGTAAGAATTTCTTCTAGCGTAGAAATACTTTTGCTTTTTTCACCTTGCGGTACGGTGATAATATATGCTTCCCTGCACATATTCTTAATTGCCATGCTATACTCCGCGGGTACCCCATCGTCTGTTATAACGGCTACTTTTCTGTCAAAATCAAACATTTCATTGCAGCTTTTAAGTAAGCCTCTGCCGACAACAACGTCATATGAATCGTTGCCTAAGTTTACGGGTATGATCATATTTTTTCATCCTTGCTTTTATTATCTTCAATAATCATTTTTTGGTATTCTTTCGATATTTCCATCACGCTTAATATAAAAGAATTGTAGTATTCTTTTATATTCTCATCACTTATATATGCGCTGTTTTTTTCTATAACATTTTGTTCTCTTTGTGCGTCTAACACAGGAATATTGTTGCTTATTTTGTACTGTGCGACCTTCCTTACAAAGCTCATTCTTTTCTCAAAAAGCTCTGCCATTTGTTTATCTATGCTGTTGATATCCGACCTGATATTATCTAACTCTGTCATTACAAAAACCCCATAATCGCAATTATATATATTATATTAACATTTTAAAGCGCAAAAATCAATCTCTTATCTAAATTTATGGCTTAGTTGCAAAAATAAAGCCAACAAGCTTTCAAAAACTCGTTGACTTTTCAATTATTTTATATGCTTGAAATCTTTATATACTACCTGTATCTTATCCTTCAATTCGGGAGAATAATATATTTCGTTCTTATCATTAAGCAATACTGCGCTGAATCTATCACTATGATCATTAACAAATTTTATCGCTTTTTCGCTTCCCATAGCGAACAGAGCTGTG
>JAEEHZ010000098.1 GCA_016281115.1 Clostridiaceae bacterium
GCCTTGTTTGGTGTTTTGACCGGAAAATTTATTGACGATAAGCTTTACAGATATTTAGCGATAATACTGTTCTCTTGTTATCAATATTTTATCGCGAGCTTTTTCCTTCGCTCGGCAGCGGGGGAAAGCGTTTCTTTAATGTTTCTTATTGTTATACTTCTGGGCTTGTATAATATGCTTGAAGAATCTTTTTCAAAGCCTTATATATTGCTCATAGGTATGCTTGGCACGGCTTATTCGCATATACTCAGCACTGTTTTGGCTTTTGTGTTTGTGGCTGTAATTACGCTTATAAATATTAAAAAGCTTGCCCGCCAACAAAGATTTTTTATAAAAGTGATTATTATTTCTGTACTTTTTGTTCTTTTGTGGGCAATGTTCTTTTTCCCGTTTTTAGAAATATATTTTTCCGATAAATTCAACTTTTCGCAGTCCTGGACATTACCGTCTAAAAACGCCTTCCCCTTTAGATTCGGACAAATAGGCATAAGTATTTATTCTTGGATACCTGCTCTTCCACTTGCAATATTATTGGGCTTGATCGCATTCTACAGAACGAACAACGAACAATTAAGAAAGACCCTTAAATTTCTTTTGATAACGGTCGGCATAATATCTTTTTGCACGACCTGTATTTTCCCGTGGTTTAATCTTAATAACACGCTTAAAATAATCCAATTTCCTTGGCGGCTCAACTATATAACCACGCCGCTTGTGGCTATTCTTATCGCAATATCAATATCGCTTTTTCACAGTAAAAAAACGCAAAAAATACTTTTTACAGGGTGTATTGTGATGTTTTGTGCGATATGTGTATGGTCATACGGAATTCACCCAACTGTGTCTTACGATAAAAACGATGTGTTTAACAGTGTAGGTGCCGCAGAATGGCTTCCGTTCTCCGAATATGACTACATTTATTATGACGGGTTTGTAAAGGACCAAGACGGCAAAATAACAGATTATTCAAGAAAAGAAAACACAACAGAGATTACATTTTACAACGACCCCAAAGACACATCGTACACATTGCCGCTGTATTATTATAAAGGCTACACCGCAAATCTGATAAACAAGGATAATACGGCTGTCCCGCTTGAACTTGGGCGGGATGAAAAAGGGCATATAAAAGTTACAAACATAAACAAAAGCGGCACAATAAAAGTGTGGTACGAAGGTACAAATTTGCAGAAATACAGTAGGATAATTACATTTTTAACCTTAATAGGTTGTATAATATTTGCGGGGATAAAGCGTATTATCGCCCTGTTGAAAGGCTGAATATAAGTTATTAACGTTTGTCTTTTCGGTAAATGTGTGGGTATTGTTTTTCACCGGCAACTGTGATATAATCTTTTAACCGATATTTTCATTCGGAGTGATAATATGATGATTGATAATATGCCCGAAAACAAACCTCAGGACGAAACCCCGTCTGAAACAATCAAAAAAGCGGAAAAGCCGGAAAAAGCAGAAAAAAACGATAACAATGGTTCCGGTAAAGCATTTTTTACCGTTGCGGTTATTGCCGCTTTGTCTGTGGCGATAGTTCTTTGCGTTGTGTTGATAAAGAATCTTACCGCAGTATCATCTCCCGATGAAACTTTGAAAAAGTGCGTTACAGCTGCTTATGAGTTTGATATAGACACTTACGCGCGCTATTCCACCATGAACGACTCGCTGAGAAAGCTTCTCAAAGACAGCGATTATGACTACGAAGCCGAATATCTTTCAACAAAAACTCAATTTGACGAAATGAAAGATTCCCTTGAAAAGGAATACGGCAAATATAAAACTACGGTGGAAATAAATAATACTTCAATTTACGCAAAAAACACAAAGGAGTACGCCGACTATTTAGAGGATTTTTCAGACTGCTACTCCGACAGCTCAAAAATAGAAGCTTTTTCAAAATCGCTCGTTACCGTTTATGTAGAGTATGAAAATGACGATGAGCTTCCGGGAGAAGAGGAGGAACAGGAGATATACGGCGTTTTAATAGACGGCGCTTGGTATCTTGTAATTTGATATGAAAAAGATCATTTCTCTTATGCTTGCTGTTGCTTTTATATTTATATTTTGCTCATGCCGCGGTCACCTTGACACACAAGACGGAAATTCTTCTTTGCAACAGTTAAATACTCAAGGCCTAAGCGACACGGTTAAAGCCTGGGCAAACGCTTATTATCAAAACGACCCTGATACTTACATTAAGTATTCTTTTAAAAATAAAGAGTGTATGACACTGCTCGGGAACACAGACTATGACTTTGACAGCATATATTCTTCCGCAAAAAATGAATTAAACGACTACGCTGAATTTATGTCAGATAAATATTCGTTTTATTATGTTCAGGCAGAGCCATCTGACTATGAAATATATGAAAAAGAATCGGATATATATAACGACTACTTAAACAAATTGTCTGAGCTTTATAAAAATGCAGATATTGTTGACGCTTTCGCTTTGGTTGAGTTTTACATCCGCATAGATTATGAACAGGATTCAAGTATGACATCGGACAAACAGGTCTCCAAAGTGGAATGTATGATGATCGGCAACAATTGGTATGTAATTAATTAAGCACACTAAAGAAAGGATGGATTATCTTGAGAGATTTTATGAACGACAACAACGAATACGAAAAAAATCAAATCCCCGGAAATAACGATTTACAAGACGGCTCGCAGATAAACCCGGACCTTCCCGAACGTCCGAGATATCAACGGGGGACACCGCTTACTAACAAAAATTCTCGCATTGATTCTAACCCGAATTCACCCTTACATTATTTTGAAAACGAAACAAACGAGCATAAAGATTCCCCTGCTCAACCACAGAGGAACACTGTACCCCCTCAGCCTGTACAGAGAGCAGATATGCCGGGACGTACGGGTATTCCTCAAAGGCCCGTTGACAGACCTGCGCAGCCGCTGA
>JAEEHZ010000099.1 GCA_016281115.1 Clostridiaceae bacterium
CTTGATCCGTCTCGACCTGCCCGACACGGTCGTATCTGTAGGCGAAGGCTCATTTCAAGATACGAACTTAAGTGGTATAATGTTCGGCGAATCATTAAAAGAAATAGGCAACAAAGCTTTTTATAATTGTGACAGCATAACAGACATTTCTTTTCCCGAAAGTCTTACAGATTTGGGAGAATATTCATTCGGCGAATGTTCTTCTTTAACAACCGTTTCGCTTGGCAAGAATACCGAAAAAATAGGCAAAGGCGCATTCAGTGGCTGTAAAGCCCTATTATCTGTATCAAACGCGGACAGACTTGAATATGTAGGAGAAGAAGCCTTTGAAAAATGCTCATCACTTATGTCAATCAGCTTAGGCAGCCGCGTGCAGTTTATCGGCGAAAGGGCGTTTATGAATTGTACCTCTCTGAGAAAAATAATTATTCCCGACAGCGTAACAGAGATTGGCAGCAGAACTTTTTTGGGGTGCAGCCAACTAAAGCTTGTTTCTTTGGGAAAGGGCTTGACCGCCGTTTCGTCGTATACGTTTTGCGACTGCGGATCTTTGCGATCACTTATCCTTTCTTCCAATATCAATCAGATAGACCCAAACGCCTTTTTGGACTGCTCATCTTTGAAAGAGATTTTTCTTCCGTCAAGTATTATGACTGTTGATTACTGTGCGTTTGAGGGCTGCGATAGATTATCCGATGTTTATTACGGGGGACCGCTCTCCAATTGGAACAAGGTCTACATTGACGACGGAAACGATAATCTAAAGCGCGCACAGCTTCACGAATACAGCTCTGTGCAAGATGTACCCGGATACGCTTCGGGCTTCGATGAAAAAGGCGATGCTGACCAAAACGGAGAAATCAATATGTCGGATGTCGTGCTTATTCAAAAACACATTGCAAAGCTCATTGAATTGCCCGCAGTGCAGTACGATGCTGCCGACGCAGACGGCAACGGAATAGTTAATATGGACGACGTTATATTATTGCAAAGATTTATTGCAGGCCTTATAAAATCACTTTAAAAACAACGTTTTTATACAAAACCCAAAGTCAGCTTTTATGCTTGGCTTTGGGATATTTTTATGCAATGATTTGACTTGTATCAAATATGAGAGTATAATTGTTTCATACTGGGTAAGTTTGCTGATTATTTGAGTAGGGGAACAGGATTAATTATGAACAACAAAACAATTGCCGCCATTGCAACCGCGCAGGGGCAAGGTGGAGTAGGTATTATAAGAATAAGCGGTGAATACGCCTTTGATATCGCTGATAAAGTATTTACTTCAACAAGCGGAAAACGCCCTCACAATATGCCGGGGTATACTGCGTCATTCGGACACGTTTCCGATGAAAACGGAAACAGTTTAGAGGCAATTATGCTTATCTTTAAAAAGCCCCACAGCTACACGGGTGAAGACGTGGTCGAGATATCGTGTCAGGGCGGAGTTTATGTTACAAAAAGTATTTTGCGCGCGATTCTTGACAACGGAGCTTATCCTGCCGAAGCTGGCGAGTTCACAAAAAGAGCTTTTTTGAATGGAAAAATGGATCTGCTTGAGGCGGAATCCGTTATGAACATAATTTCTGCAAAAAACAAAACGGCTGTTAAAGCCGCAAATTCCGTTTTAGAAGGAAAGCTCGGCAAAAGGCTCAAGTCAGTAAAAGAAGATCTGCTCACTGTGGCTGCGCATTTGTCAGCTTGGGCGGATTACCCCGAAGATGAGATACCCGCCGTCAATGAAGAAGAGATTTTTACCGCCGTGGATAAAGCGTCATATGCTTTGCAAACGTTGATAGATGAATGTGACAGAGGAAGAGTTCTTACGGAAGGGATAGATACGGTAATCGTAGGAAAGCCCAACGTGGGAAAATCAACACTCATGAATATGCTTTCGGGCAGTGAGAGAAGTATTGTTACCGATATACCGGGTACCACAAGAGACATTGTGGAGGACACGGTAAATTTGGGAAGTTACACACTGCATTTGAGCGACACGGCAGGAATACGCTTTACAGATGATATTATTGAAAAGATAGGCGTAGACAAGGCTCTTGACAAAATAAACACAGGCGAGCTTATTTTGGCTGTGTTTGACGGGTCGGGCAAACTCAGCGAAGAGGATAAACATTTGATAGACAAAATATCAAATTATAACTGCATAGCTATTATCAATAAATCAGATCTGCCTCAGATAATAGATAACGAATACATTTCTCAAAAAATACCGCACGTTGTATATACCTCCGCTATTACACAGGAGGGAGCGGATAAGCTTATTGCGGCGCTTGACGACATTTTCAGCACAGGCGCGTTTAATCCGGGGGAAGGTATTTTGGCGGGAGAACGGCAGAGAAGTACTGCTTTGAGCGCGCTTGAGGCTTTAATTGAAGCAAAAACTTCTTTACAGGCAGGTTACACGCTTGACGCCGTTACGGTATCAATAGAATTTGCGATACAGGAACTTTTGTCGCTGACGGGAGAGCGTGCAACAGAGGAGATCGTTAACAAAGTATTTGAGCGTTTTTGTGTAGGAAAATAATAATATGGTAAACGTTGATAAGGAAATGAAAAGATGACATATATTTCGGAAAATTATGATGTGGGTATAATCGGCGCGGGACACGCGGGAATAGAAGCAGGGCTCGCCTGCGCGCGTCTTGGGTGCAAAACAGCCGTTTTTACAATTAATATGGACGCCGTGGGAAATTGCCCGTGCAATCCGTCTATCGGGGGCACTGCAAAGGGTATTCTCGTGCGCGAAATTGACGCGCTCGGCGGAGAGATGGCTAAAACCGCCGACGAATGTCTTTTGCAAATGCGTATGCTAAACAGGGGAAAGGGTCCTGCGGTGCAGTCTTTGAGAGGACAAATAGACAGGCGTAAATACGCCGACATAATGAAGCACAAGCTTGAGCTTCAAAAAAATCTTTCTTTAAAACAGGCTGAAATAACAGACCTTGAGTTTTCTGACGGCAGTTGGCTCTTAACAACACGCACAGGCGCAACACACAAATGCAAATGCGTAATAATTGCCACGGGAACATATTTAAGCGGCAAAGTATTTATAGGTGAAACCTCTTTTGAAAGCGGGCCCGACGGCATTTTTCCTTCTGTGTTTTTGGGCGATGCTCTTAAAAAATTGGGGCTTTCTCTGCGCCGCTTTAAGACAGGAACGCCTGCCAGGGTACTGAGATCGAGCATAGATTTTTCCGATCTGGAAGAACAGCCCGGCGATGACGACATTGTGCATTTCAGCTTTGAAAACGGCTTTTTGCGTGAAGGCGAAAACAAGGTTATGTGCCACATAAGCTGGACTAACGACAAGACAAAACAGGTAATACTTGATAATATCCATCGATCGCCCCTTTACAGCGGTAAAATAGAAGGCGCGGGACCGAGATACTGCCCGAGCATTGAAGATAAGATCGTGCGCTTTGCGGACAAACCCCGCCATCAATTATTTATTGAACCCTGCGGTGAAAACACGGAGGAGATGTACCTTCAGGGTATGAGTTCGTCCTTGCCGGAGGATGTTCAATTGAGCTTTTACAAGACAATAAAGGGACTTGAAAACGTTCAGATTATGCGCACCGCGTATGCAATAGAATATGATTGCGTCGACCCTGTTCAAATGAATAATACGCTTGAATTCACCGATTTTCCCGGGCTTTACGGTGCAGGGCAGTTCAACGGAAGCTCAGGCTACGAAGAAGCCGCGGCGCAGGGCCTCATTGCGGGTATAAACGCTGCTCTTAAAGTAAAAGGCAAACCGCCTTTCGTATTAGATAGGGCAAGCTCGTATATCGGCACGCTGATAGACGATCTGGTAACAAAGGGCTGCAGCGACCCTTACAGAATGATGACATCGCGAAGCGAATACCGCCTTATACTCAGGCAAGACAACGCCGATGCGCGTTTGACGCCTTTGGGTTATAATTTAGGGCTTATCTCTGAGGAAAGATACAATGCTTTTCTTAGTAAACAGGAATTAAAAAAGCAGGAAATGAAAAGAATAAGAGAAACCGTTATTTCGCCGGGTGATGAGCTGAACCAAATACTTGTTTCACGTGAAACATCACCCGTTTGCACAGGCGTTCACCTTGCAGAGTTGATAAAAAGACCGCAGCTAAGCTATGAAGCTTTAATCCCTGTTGACGTTGACCGTCCCGCACTCGACAAGGCAATATTCAGTGAAGTTGAAACAGAAATAAAGTACGAAGGATATATTAGCAAACAACAGGCTCAAATTGAGCAAATGCGACGTTTGGAAACAAAAAGCCTGCCCTTTGATATTGACTATGATTCAATAACAGGACTCAGGCTGGAAGCGATAGAAAAGCTTAACAAGGTCAAGCCCGCAAATTTGGGGCAAGCCTCCAGAATAAGCGGTGTAAGCCCTGCGGATATTTCAGTGCTTATAATATGGCTGTCATCGGGGAGGGACAAATAATGTCGATAAGATCCGTTTTGCAGGATAATATAAGCCTTCCCGTTGAAAAAATAACTGCTTTTGAAAAGTTTGCCGATCTGCTTAAAGAAAAAAACAAACAAATGAACCTTACAGCAATAACAGACGATGATGAAATTGCAGTGAAGCACTTTTTGGACAGCCTGTCACTTTACAACGCTTTGGATATTAAAGACAACTCAAAAATAATAGATATAGGAACAGGCGCAGGCTTTCCGTCTATACCGCTGCTTATATATAATAAAACTCTGAAAATAACTATGGTGGACAGCTTGAGCAAAAGACTGCGCTTTATAGACGAAACGCTTGGAAAGCTTGATTTGACCGCCGAAACAGTACACGCCAGGGCAGAGGACCTCGGCAGAGATTCCGAATACAGAGGCAAATACGATTTTGCCGTATCAAGGGCAGTGGCAGGGCTTAATGTGCTTGTTGAGTTGTGCGTTCCGTTTGTAAAAACAGGAGGAATATTTGCAGCAATGAAAGGTCCCGAAGCAGAAAACGAAATTTCAGCGACAAAAAATGCGCTTGATCTGCTCGGTGCCGAAGTAACAGAAGTAAAAAGCGTAGTTTTGCCCGGAGAACTGACAAGAAATATAATTGTGATAAGAAAAGTGCGCGAAACAGACGACCGTTTTCCGCGCACAAGCAAAAACATATTAAAACGCCCGCTATAAACGCAAAAGGAGCAAGCATTATGGAAGAAAAAATAATTTCAGAGAATACCCCGGAAGACATCAATTCAAATGACAAAAACGAAAGCAAGCTTAGGTCCAACCTGCCGAAGGTGCTTATATGCGCTGCCGTTACCGCAGCGGTAGTTTTTGCTCTGCATTTTTTGTTCGGCATTTATTCATTAAATTCACAAGTCAAAGACAACCATAACGTACTTGTATATGATTATGAGACTCAGGGATATTACGGTCTATCGGGCGGAAAAATAAGTGAAACTCAAATAAGCGGAGACATATCCTCAGCAAAAGAAGCGATAAGCGGCAATGCTAGTGCGGTGCTTACAAGCAGCGGAACTCTGTATCTGTATTCGGACAACAGCTTTTTGACCGTAAGCGAAAATGTTTTGGATTTTCTACTGTCCTCAAAGGGTAATGCCATAGCTTACAGCACTAAGGATAGAAAGCTTAACCTGTTTTGTCTGAACGAGAATAAGGGGTATGAGATCGCTCAAAATGCCGATTTGGGATATATTGTTTCTCCAAACGGCAGCTGTGCCGCATATACCGTCACAAACGCCGCAGGAATAAAAGAAACGTATATATTTGACAAAGCAACTCTAACAAAAGCTTTTGAAAAGTATATTCCCGTTTGTATAAGTGACAACGGAGAGATTTACGCATACGACTCGCAAAACGACGCCTTATATTATAAAAACGCAACCGAAACTGTTACAATAAGCGAAAAAACAGACGAAGGCTTTTTCGTAAACGAAAACTGCGATCAAATAATGTTTTGCTCGGAAGAAAAGATGTATATATCCGAAAACGGCAGCGAATCAAGACGTGCCAGCAGCAACAAAGCCTCACTTATAACACCGCACGGTCACGCCGCAGCGACAGAAAACAACAACACCATCTTTGTGGGGGTCAACACTTTGTTTGACTGCCTCTATTACGACGGCGCAAACAACATATTTAAATTAACACCGTCATATAATGAGCAAGAGTCGAGATATTCAACGATAAGGCTCAACACGTTTTACGAAAACTACTATCTTAACGAAGACTCGAGTTGTGTTTACTATATAGATAACAACAGCAGGCTGTGTTACTCAAAAATTAAAGAAAGCGCTGATATTGATATAGTTTCTGAAAATGTAAAAGTATTTTTCATATCAAACAATGAAAAAAAGATCGCATATATTACAAATGACCGAAAACTTTATGTGTATCAAAACGGGCAAAGCAATTTTGTATCGGAAAATGCCGATCTGGTTCAAATAGGCGAAAACAATACCGTATTTTATCTATCCAACAACGCACTTTATAAGTTCAGTTCAGACACACCCGAGCTTGTGGCTGAAAATGTTCAGTCGCTTTACTGCAAGCAGGACGGAATGTGTTTCACCTGCTCCACCGACGAATTAATGTCGGCTGTTTATTGCGGCAACGAAAAGGACGGTTATAATATAATCAGCAAAGAAGGCGAATTATATATAATTAACAATTGATTTTACGCTGTATGCACAACAACACGATGTTTCACGTGGAACATCGTGTTGTTTTTGCCGAAAAGGTTTTCTCTGCCGCAGCAATGCGGCTGCGCCTAACCGAAAAATGAAAAACAATAATAAAATACTCCGCTGATATCAGGCGTATCACCCGGTATCAGCGGAGCTTATTTAACAGTTTTTAAGTTTAAGTTTTCAGTAAATCGCCGCAGGCACATTTCTTATCCCATTGTAAAACCTGTTGTCAATCCTGCGATATACTTTTGCAGCTCAACAACATCGTCAAGCGTCAGGGATTCATCGCCGTTAACATCAGAAAGCTCAAATTCTTCTTCTGTCATTTCTGCAAGCTTCGCAATTACCTGCTGCATATAAACAACGTCATACATATTTATCTCGGTGTCGTTTGTTGCGTCACCGTAAGGCTTTATCAAATACGCGCTTCTTTGTGTTGTTTCGCCGTTGAAGCCGTTGTAGTTGCCCTCTTTGATGATCTTGGGATAATCCTTGTAGGCAACGTCCATATCAATGCCCTTATAGGTGTATTTTATAGCCTTATAAGAACCGTACCAGCTCCACTGGAACATACCGTACTGGGAAGCGTAATCATACTGTCCCGAAGGCGAGCACAAAGATGTGTCCGTATTACTTCTTAAATGAGATACCCAAGCCTCATATTTTGTAGAAAGCACATTGTAATCAAGCTTGCTTGACCACCATGATTTCATTGTGAACACGCCGGGGTACCAGCCGTCATCAAGTAAAGCGTCGCAGAATGTTGTGCAAAGTGCCGTACAGGTCTTTTTGCTCAGATTTATCTGACCCTCTGCGGTAACTTCTTCTATATCATAGAATATAGGATACTCGAATTGTTTGCCTTCAAGCCAAGAGGAACACATTTCAGCGTCTTTTTTGGCTGTTTTTGTGCTTTGGGCATAAGTGTAGAAATATGCGCCTACATCTAAGCCAACAGATTTTGCGCCTGCGTAATTTGTTTCAAATGCGGAGTCTATTCCGTAAGTTGTACCTACACGCAAAATTACAAAATCAACACCGCTCTGTTTCAGGGCAGGCCAGTCTATTGTTGTGCCGTTCCATTTGGAAAGATCAATGCCCGTAGCATAAACAGCGCCGTCTCCGGCAGCAAGTGCAGCAGGTCTTACAAGTTGCTCAAGAGAATTGCTCTCGCTTTTTCCCAGATAATCAAGCAAAGAAACAGATACCCAGCCTAATGTATCCTCAAAAACAGTAAATGCAAATCCGTCTCGAACCTTTGAAATAGTTATCTCTGATCCTGCGGGGATAACCATACGAACATTGTAAACGGAGCCGGGGCCTGTTCTCAGGTTGGTGTTTGATTTTGTTTTGCACTTATTTATAACACTGCCTGTGTCATATTCGTCAAGGTTAGATATCTTTTTGGAAAGATATTTTGTAACGACCCAGCCGGTTACTCCTTCGGCAGTTATATTAGACCAACCGTTAGAGTATGATTTTATGACCGTAACCTCTGTACCCTGCTTAAGGGTTGTAAGGATATTTGCCTTTGAATTATTTTTAGCTCTTACATTAAGGGTATTGCAGTTAACATAATGTCCGTATCTCGGAACAAATGTGCTGAAACTCTCAAAAGCCATATAGTCCATACTTACCCAACCCGTCAAAGAGTTGTAAGTCATATGTCCCCATCCGTCTTGAATCTCGTCGATAATAACCGTGTTGCCCTTTACAAGTTTTCCGAGCTTAGTACCGTCCGTAGAAGGAATACTTCTTACAGAAAGAGACGAGGCGGTTACTTTATATGTTCCTGCTCCCCAGTCATCTGCGTAAGCGGTCACTGCTATCATACTTACTGCAAATGTAAGCACGAGCAAAACAGATATGACCGTGGTAACCATTTTCTTCATAATTATTTCCTCCCGATTATATTGTGTATTGTACACTGCATTATATCACAAAATCACTAAAATTTATCACAAAATTTAATATTTCATAATATTCTCAAAATGTGTCAGCGTTCAGGTGCGCAGTCCATATCGCTCTCACAGTAGTTACAAACATTTGTGTTCTTTTGGTGAAGATAAGCGCTTTTTTAACAATGTTTACGGTGTTTTATCATACCAAAAAACAGCCGCGCCGGAAGCCGCGGCTGTTTGTCATAATCAATAATTCTTATTGTTTATCTCAAAGAAGCTTTGGGGATGATCGCACACGGGGCATATATCGGGTGCTTTTGTTCCCACAACGATATGTCCGCAGTTTCTGCATTCCCAAACCTGCACGCCGGACTTTTCAAACACTTGTTTTGTTTCTATGTTGCTCAGCAATGCACGGTATCTTTCTTCGTGTGCTTTTTCAATAGCCGCAACGCCTCTGAAGCGCTTTGCCAGATCAAAAAAACCTTCTTCTTCGGCTTCTTTTGCCATACGCTCATACATGTCGGTCCATTCCGCGTTTTCGCCTTCTGCCGCAGCTAAAAGATTTTGCGGTGTATCGCCAAGCTCACCTAATTCTTTAAACCAAAGCTTTGCGTGCTCCTTTTCGTTGTCGGCCGTTTTCAAAAATAACGCCGCTATCTGCTCGTACCCTGCCTTTTTGGCAACAGACGCAAAATAAGTATATTTGTTTCTCGCCTGAGACTCACCCGCAAATGCCTCTTTCAAATTCTTTTCTGTTTTTGTTCCTGCGTATTTGCTGCTCATAATTTTTTCCTCCGTTAATAATTATTCTATTGAAATTAAGAAGTAATAGACAGGCTGACCGCCGTATACGGTCGTAACCTCAAGCTGATTTCCGAATTTGTCATTTACCGATGCCTCTAAAGAACGCGCCTGTTCGTCGCTTATATCTTCACCGCTGATAATTGTGATATATCTGCTCTCTTTTTTCACCATGGATTTTATAAGCTTTAAGGTTGCTTTGACCGGGTCTTTATCGGTTATTGCAAGTTTTCCGTTGTTAAGGGCGATAATATCGCCTTCTTTTATCTTGTTGCCGCCGAACTCGGAATTACGCGCCGCAAATGTAACGGAACCGGTAGAAACTCCTTTCATATACTCTATCATTGCAACACGATTGTTATCGGGTGTCTCGTCCATATCGAACGCGAGCATTGCCGACAGACCCTGCGGTATCGTCTTAGACGGGATAATAATGACTCTTCTGTCGTCTGCAAGCGGAACAGCCTGCTCTGCCGCCATAATGATATTTTTATTGTTCGGCAAAACAAATACGGTTTTTGCAGGCGTTGCCATTATCGCCTCATAAATATCGTCGGTGCTGGGGTTCATCGTTTGTCCGCCGCTTACAACGTGCAGACAGCCCAAATCTTTGAAAAGTCCCACAAGTCCGTCGCCCGATGCAACCGCAACAAATCCGTATTCCTCCTCAGGTTGAACAAATGTGAGCGGTTGTTTTTGTTCCTGTTTTTGTTTCTTTTCGGTTTTTTGTTCATTTTCCTGCGCGGCTTTTCTGTGTTGCTCTTTCATATTTTCAACCTTAACAGCCAGCAGTTGACCGAATTTCAAACCTTCCTGAAGCACATTGCCGGGCGTCTCGGTATGAACATGGACTTTTATTATTTCATCATCGTCAACAAGTACAACACAATCACCTATCGTCTGCAGATATTCACGCAAAACGGCAGGCTCGGTCTCGCACTCTGTATCTCTGCCGATGATTATTTCGGTACAATAAGTAAATCTGATATCATCATCAAATTCAGCTGCTGCGCTTCTGAATTCGTCCTGTTCCTGCGAGTCGGAAGAAGTCGTTTTCAGCTCAATAATTTCTTTGCCGCTGAAAACCTCAAGGATACCGTCGAAAATTTCGCACACGCCTCTGCCGCCCGCGTCTACAACTCCCGCTTTCTTCAAAACAGGCAAAAAGTCGGGGGTAAGCGCAAGTGCGTCGCGTGCCGCATTACAAATAATGCGCCACATCTCTATGCAGTCGGGTTCATTATCCTGTCTTAAAGCTGCCGCCGCAGCCTCGTGAGCAAGTCTTGCAACCGTAAGCATTGTACCCTCGGTTGGCTTCATAACGGCGGCGTAGGCGTCTTCAACACCTATTCTCAATCCCTCGACAATATCTTCGCAATTAACAGTCTTTTTATCTTTAAAAGCCTTTGCAAAACCCTTAAACAATATAGACAGTATTACGCCGGAGTTGCCTCTTGCACCGCGAAGCATTGCAGAAGAAGCCTTTTTCGCCACATCTTCGGCACAAGGATTTTCTCCGAGTACGCCCAGGGCTTCTTTTGCGGCTGTTATGGTCATAGACATATTCGTTCCCGTGTCACCGTCCGGAACGGGAAAGATATTTAAATCATTGATCTCATTTTTTTGGTTTAAAATATTATTTGCGCCGGAAATTATTGCGTTTTTCAAAAGCAATCCGCTTATCATTGTAATACATCCCCTATTTCGCATTGTAATATATAAGCATTATATCATAATAATCATAAAAAATCAATTTAATATGAGCCAAAAATAACCTTGCTTATCAAAGTATTTCAATTCGCTCTGCAGATATGGTTTTCCCGTTTTTTTCGTTAATATTAAATATTACCGCGTTCAGCTTGCAGGCGCCCGTTGCAATTTCAAACCTTACGGGCAGTTTGTTTCTCATTTTTTCAATTATTATCTCGGGTTTTATTCCCAAAACAGAGTCTATCGGTCCCGTCATGCCTACATCCGTAATATATCCGCAGCCTTTCGGCAGTACGGTCTCATCCGCGGTCTGAACATGGGTGTGCGTTCCGAACACGGCCGATACTTTACCGTCAAGATAATATCCCATAGCGCGCTTTTCACCTGTAGACTCGGCGTGAAAATCAACTATTGTAATTTCCGCAGGATTTTCGTCAATCAATTTATCCATTGTTCTGAAAGGACAATCAAGGCTTTCCAAAAACGCCGTTCCCATCAAATTGATAACATTTACACGGTAACTGCACATATCAAGCGTACAGATGCCTTTTCCCGGGGTGGTACCCTCGGGATAATTCGCCGGGCGCAAAATATACGGGTGAGAGTCATAGAGCTCATACATTTCTTTACGCCTGAAAGCGTGGTTTCCCGTCGTTATAACGTCTGCCCCTGCGTTAAATAATTTTTCGGCGGAAACAGGGGTTATTCCGTTTCCGTCTGCGGAATTTTCTCCGTTTACTATTGTTACATCTATATTATTAAATCTTTTTAATCCGGGGAGCTTTTCAAGCAAAAAATTGCATCCTGCCGTTCCCACAACATCGCCTATTGCCAAAATATTGATATAAACCACCTGCCATCCATCATACGGTAAGAATACCATAAATTTTGTTGTCAGTCAACGAACAAAGTCCGGAAACCGAAAAAACCGGCGAGGCACAAAGCAACCCCGCCGGTTTTTAGTATTAACTATTTACATATCGAGATCCAAAAATGATAAAGGATTATCTGATTTGTTTTTAGCCGGCTGACTCTCGGAATTGGAAGCACTGCTTTCACCGGATGCGGTCAACGTGTCGTTTTCGGCTAATAAAGCTTCATTAAGCATAGGAGAAATGTATTTTTTCATATTGCTCTCCTCCTTGATCAAGAATTGATAATTGACTGCAAATATTCTACGGCACCCTGCGAATAACTGTCTATATCATTATCATAAATGAATTGGGCAGCTGTTTTAAGACTTGTGTAATAGCCCTTTGCAATAACATTCTGCGAATCGCTCTCGGTATAATAATATATCTGTTCGTTTCCGTTTCTGTCTATATATCTTACATACGGGCGTGCGGTAATATCGGTTGCGTAATTCTCCTCCGGAATATGATGGATAAGCGTTGTTGCAACCTGATATGCCGTGCCGTCATAGAATATGTTTTTGCTCTCGGAATTAACTACGCCCGCCGTCTCAAGGGTCATATTTTCAACACCGCTAAGTCTGCTTTTCAGCGCAACTGCGTTTCCGAAAGTGATATTGTCACCGTACAAGAATACAAGGTCGTTATACAGCTGTTTGTCTAGTGTAAGGCAAAAACGCAATCCGTTTCCGTATTCGTCGGTATCGTTTTCCAGTATCTTGATCTGAATACCCGCAAGACCGAACGAATCGTATTCACCGTTGTTTCCGAAGCAAGCGTCAACATCTTCCGGTTCAACATTTACCTTGCCTATTTTCTTCCAGCCCGCATACAATTCTGTGTCAATGAAAAACGCGGTGCTGTAAGATACGGGTACCGTAAGATTCTCGTCAAGATACCAGCCCGTAAACATATATTCGTCCTTTACGGGAGCAGGAGCAAGCTGTACTCCGCTTAAGCCTGTAACGACATCATCGTCAGTGTACAGTATGCCGTCGGAATAATAGCTCAATTTGCAGAAAGCGGAGCTGTCGGGAGTCCACTTTGCATACAAGGTAATATCACTGTTTACGGTATCGTTTGCAAAATTCCACGGATTACCTGTAAATTCGGGGTTTTGATACCATTTTGCGGTGTATCCCGGATTGACGGCATACGGCTCGGATAATTTGTCGCCGTTGCTTAAACCTGTCTGACGCTCGCATC
>JAEEHZ010000100.1 GCA_016281115.1 Clostridiaceae bacterium
AAATGGCGCGTGCCGCAGGAATGCACCTTGTTGTAGCAACACAAAGACCTTCAACAGATGTTATTACCGGCGTTATTAAAGCAAATATCCCCAGCCGTATAGCTCTAAAAGTTTCGTCCAACGTAGATTCGAGAACAATACTTGACGCAGGCGGAGCAGAAAAGCTTATAGGCAAGGGCGATATGCTTTGCAGCCCTGTGGGAGTTTCAAAGCCTGTGAGAGTTCAGGGCGGCTTTGCCTCAGACGAAGAAATTGAGAATATTACGGAATTTATCAAAAATCAAAGCAAAGCGGAATATAACGAAGACGTCATAGAACAGATAGACCAGATAGCCGAAAAACCGCTTAGCGGTGACAAAAAGGGCTCAGACGCTTTTGCAGATTCCGATTCCGACACGGACCCGCTTACGGAAGACGCCATAAAGTGCGTTGTTGAAGCAGGGGAAGCCAGCGTAAGCCTTTTGCAGCGTAGGTTGAAGGTCGGATATGCCCGTGCAGGCAGACTTGTTGATGATTTGGAAGATATGGGTATAGTAGGTCCGCACGAAGGCTCTAAAAAACGAAAAGTGCTTATGACCTATCAGCAGTGGCTTGAGCGCACGGGTAACATAGGTTAAAATTTCAAGGATAAGGGGTGATACAATGAGCTTTTTGCCTGTTAACAAAGAAGAAATGCTGGCTTTAGGCTGGCAGCAGCCTGATTTTGTTTACATTACGGGCGACAGCTATGTGGATCACCCCAGCTTTGGTGTGTCCATAATTTCACGTGTTTTGGAAGCTAAAGGCTTTAAGGTAGTTATCCTTTCTCAGCCGGATTGGAAAAGCGATAAAGACTTTTTAAGCTTCGGCAAGCCGCGGCTTGGTTTTCTCATAACCTCAGGCAACATAGACAGTATGGTATCACACTATACAGCGGCTAAAAGAAAACGCAGCAATGACGTATACACCGCAGGCAGTAAACCGGGAAAACGTCCCGACCGTGCCGTTATTGTATATTCAAATATTGTAAAAAGATTGTTTCCGGACAGTATTGTAATGATAGGCGGATTGGAAGCGTCTCTCAGACGTTTTGCCCATTATGATTACTGGGACGATAAGGTGCGCCCGTCTATTCTTATCGAAAGCAAGGCGGATATACTCACTTTCGGCATGGGCGAAAACCAAATGATACAGCTTGCGCAAAGACTCGCAGACGGCGAAAAGCTCGAAAATATGCGTGATATGCGAGGTATATGCTATGCGGTTCCGACCCACGAATACATACCGGGCGGCGCTGCGGAATGTCCGTCTTATGAGCAGGTTTGCAGCTCAAAAAAGGAATATGCCGTCGCCTGCAAAAAGCAAATGCAAAATCAGGACGCAATAAACGGAAAGCCAATTATACAGCGCCACGGAAATATGATAGTAGTACAAAATCCCCCAATGCCGCCGCTTACGCAAAAAGAGCTTGATTGGGTGTATTCTTTGCCGTACGAGAGAACTTATCACCCTATGTATGAAAAGCTCGGCGGAGTAAAGGGAATAGAAGAAGTTGAGTTTTCAATAACCCACAACCGCGGATGCTTCGGCGGATGCAACTTTTGCTCGATAGCTTATCATCAGGGCAGAGCCGTTACTTGCCGCAGTGAGGAATCTGTTATAGAAGAAGTCAAAAAGCTTACAAAAAATCCCCGGTTCAAAGGATATATACACGATATAGGCGGTCCTACCGCAAATTTCAGGCTGCCTTCCTGCGAAAAACAAAAGAAGCTCGGTCTTTGTAAAGACCGCAAGTGCCTTGCACCGCAGCCGTGCCCCAGTTTGCAGGTAAACCACGAGGAATACCTGAGTATCCTCAGAAAAGCAAGAGCCGTGCCGGGCGTTAAAAAGGTTTTCATAAGAAGCGGAATACGATTTGATTATTTAGTAGAGGACGAAGATAAAGCCTTTTTTGAAGAGCTTGTAAAATACCACATAAGCGGTCAGCTTAAAGTGGCTCCCGAGCATTGCTCCGCAATCGTACTTGACAGAATGGGAAAGCCGCATATAGAAGTGTATAAGCGCTTTTCGGATGAGTTTTATAAGTTAACGGGCAAGCAAGGCAAAAAGCAGTATTTAATACCTTATCTTATGTCGAGCCACCCCGGCTCAACGCTGAAAGAAGCAATAGAGCTTGCGTTGTTTCTGAAAAAGGGTAATATACACCCTGAGCAGGTACAAGACTTTTATCCCACCCCGGGTACGATTTCTACCTGTATGTTTTATACGGGGCTTGATCCTTACACAATGAAAGAGGTATACGTTCCCAAAACAGCGGAAGAAAAAGCTATGCAAAGGGCTTTGCTTCAATATTTTGTGCCCGAAAACAAGCCTCTTGTAATAAAAGCCTTAACGCTGGCAGGCAGAAAAGATCTGATAGGAACAGGCAAAAACTGTCTTGTTACGCCAATGTATTCCGGTTCCGTCAATTCAGGGACTAAACAGGCCAAAAACAAAAAGAAATTAAATAATTCAAATAAAACAACAAAATCCAATAAGCATAAAAATAAGAGGTTTTGATTATGGAGAATTATGCACCCACGCTTGCGAACATAAAAAAGAAAAACTATGCCTTAAGGACATTCTTATTGGGACTTTTGCTTGCGGGCATTGTTTTTATCCCATTTATTGTGCTCAACAAAGGGTATTTTTTATACTACGGAGATTTTAACGTTCAGCAAATACCGTTTTATCAGATGATACACGACGATATTTGGAGCGGTAAATTCTTTTGGAGTAATACAACAGATCTCGGCGCAAACACAATAGGCAGTTATTCGTTTTATAATTTGGGAAGCCCGTTTTTTTGGCTTACTATGCTGTTCCCCGGCAAATTCGTTCCCAGACTTATGGGGCCCCTGCTCATACTTAAGTTTGCGTGTGCAGCATGGGCAGGCTATGTTTATATAAACAGATATTTGAAAAACAAAGATTATGCTGTTTTAGGCGGAATATTGTACGCCTTTTCGGGTTTTTCGGTATATAACGTATTCTTTAATCATTTTCACGAAGCTATAATAGTATTTCCGTTGCTTTTGTACGCCGTAGATGAATATATGTTTGAGAAAAGAAGAGGTTTGCTTGCGCTTACGGTTTTCGCCTCTTGCTTTATGAATTATTATTTCTTTTGCGGACAGGTCATTTTTGTAATAATATACTGGATAATATGCCTTTTATGCAGAGATTATAAATTCAACTTCAAAGAATTTAT
>JAEEHZ010000101.1 GCA_016281115.1 Clostridiaceae bacterium
CCTTAGTATAAATGAATAATACTATTATCGAGTACATTGGACTTTCCACGCTTTGAAAAACAAAAGCCGAAGCCAAAACTACCATACCGTCAACGCCGAGCAAAAGCTTGCCCACCGAGAAATGCGGAAATGATTTATTTGCCATACGCGCCACAATATCGGTGCCGCCCGTTGTTGCGTTTCGTGTAAGAACAAGCGCAAGCCCCGCGCCGCCGATAACGCCGCCGAAAAGCGCCGCCAAAAGCGGGTCTTGTTTATAACAAAACTGCGTGGGAATTACGCATGGGTTTTCAAAAAAGGTTATCGCAACCGAGGTTATGATAGTTGAATATATTGTTTTTGCCAAAAACTTAAACCCAAGCCCTATTGTCGCCCATATCAGCAGCGGCAAATTAAGTATCAGGACAAGAGTACCCGTATTTAGTATAGGAAAAAGCTTATTTACAAGAATAGCAATTCCCGTTACACCGCCGGGTGCCATATTATTGGGGTCTATAAATATTGCTATCGAAATTGAGTAAAGCAGCGAGCCTATTGTAAGTATAATGATTTCTTTAAAGAAATTAAAAACATTTTTTCGGGTAATCTTCTTTTTGATCTTGTTTTTACGCTTGTTTTTCTTCATTTATATCACCGTCTGAATTTTGTTGGGTATAAAAATACAATTCTCTTATTCTATGTATGTTATTGCTCAAATAAAGGTACCCGAAAAGAGCTTCTAAGCCCGTTGCGTTGTGATAATCGGAGCAGGAAGCGTTTCTCGGTGCCTTTACGTGAGAATTTCTGCCGCTTTTGAATATTTTAAGTTCGTCTTCCGTCAAAAGAGGTTCTATTTTCTTGACCATTTCCGCCTGAGAAGCACAGCAAACGAGCTTAACTTTTTCTTTATTAAGGTCTGCTACGGGGCGGTTGCCCTTACACACAAGGCGCTCTCTTACAAGTATCTCAAAAACGCTGTCGCCGATAAACGCAAGGGTCGTGGGACTGTATTCCCTTATATTGCAATCAAGATTAAGCAATCTTTCCATTATAATTATCCTTTATTATTCCACAAAGTCAAATTCCAGGTCATATATAACAACCGTATCGCCCTCGCCGCAACCCTTTTCGCGCAATGCGTCTATAACTCCGCCTATCTGGAGCATACGCTGAAAATACTGCATAGATTCATAGTCGTCAAAATTGACCGATTTCATAATTTTGAGCAGCCATTCGCCCTCTACAAAATAAACTCCGTCGTTATTTGTAATTTTAACAGCGTATCTTTCACTTCTGTCGGGAACTATAATTTGCTCAGGCTCAGGCTCGTATTGCTTGATGGGAGGCAGATTACTGAGCATTTCGAGTATTTTGTTAAGCAACGGGTCAACGTTGTAGCGTATTGCAGCCATCATGGGGAAGAACTCGTAGCCTTTTTCCTCCACATAGTTTTTAAACCGTTCTATCTGCTCGTCGGTTGCCATATCGCACTTGTTTCCCGCTACTATCATAGGTCGCTTGCTCAGCTCCTCATTAAACTTTGCAAGCTCATTATTTATTATATTAAAATCGTCTATCGGGTCACGCCCCTCGCTGCCCGACACATCTACAATATGCACAAGCATACGGCAGCGTTCAACGTGGCGCAAAAATCTGTGTCCCAGTCCTACGCCCTGCCATGCGCCTTCTATAAGTCCCGGTATATCGGCAATAACAAATGAGTTGCCGTCGCCCATATTAACAACGCCCAAATTCGGGGTGATGGTTGTGAAATGATAATTGGCGATAACGGGCTTTGCCTCGCTTACTACCGATACAAGAGTAGATTTTCCCACATTGGGATATCCAACAAGACCTACATCCGCAAGCAATTTCAGCTCAAGCGTAAGGTCGAACTCCTCACCCGGCATACCCGGCTTTGCAAAACGTGGTGTTTGGCGTGTTGATGTCGAAAAATGCACGTTTCCCCAGCCGCCTTTGCCGCCTTTTGCAATTATTACGGGATCTTTTCCCGATACATCCGCAATAAGTCTGCCTGTTTCGGCGTCTTTAACTACCGTTCCTATGGGAACGTGTATTACAAGATCCCTTGCGCTTTTTCCCGTACAGCGTGCGCCTCTGCCGTTTTCTCCGTTAGGGGCAACATATTTACGCTTATATCTGAAATCCGCCAAAGTTGACAAATTGGAATCGGCGACAAAAACTATATCTCCGCCTTTTCCGCCGTCGCCGCCGTCGGGACCGCCGGAGGCAACATATTTTTCTCTGTGGAACGATACGGCTCCATCACCGCCGTCGCCTGCTTTTACCTTAATTTTAGCTAAATCGACAAACATATTTACCTCCGTAATTTTATCAGTTCAATTCATAAGTTATAAGGCCCTTCGGTGCATTTGCAAAATTATGATATCCGTTTTCGGTGACAAGTACCATATCTTCTATTCTTACACCGAATTTACCCGGCAAATATATACCCGGTTCAACTGTAATTACCATACCGGGCTTCAGAACAACATCTCCCAAGGGAGCGACTGCGGGACGCTCGTGTATCTCTATGCCTACGCCGTGACCTGTTGAGTGCCTGAAAAACTCGCCGTAGCCTTCTTTTTCAATTATATCTCTTGCGGCTTTATCTATGTCGCTGCACCTTACACCGGGCTTTACAAGTTCAAGCGCGGCAAGCTGAGCTTTAAGAACGATATTATATATATCCTTCATTTGGTTCGTTATCTCGCCTATCGCAACGGTTCTTGTCATATCGCTGTGATATCCCTTATAAGTGGCGCCGATATCCATAGTAAACAGGCTGTTGTTCTTTATAGGTGAATCGTCGGGCTCTCCGTGAGGCATAGATGTTTTCTCTGCGCTTATGGTTATAAGGTCAAACGATACTTCCTTTGCGCCAAGCTTTTTCATTTCATACTCAAGCTCCAATGCAAATTCGCGCTCTGTCATTCCCGGGTAAAGCTTCGTAAGCGTTTTGTTCATTGCCTTTTCTGTGATATCCTGAGCCTCTTGCATATATTGCTTTTCCGTTTCGTCCTTATAGAGTCTAAGCTCAAACAATTCGTTATCGAGCCTGTCGTTTGATATCGGTTTAAACCCTGCGGACGCAAGCTTTGTTTTAAGCATATCGCTTGTTTTAACGGTAATATTTTCTCTTTCAAGATATACCGTATTTACATTATCGCTTTTAAGAACATCACCGATGCTCTCAAAAAGCTTTGAAAAGCAAATAACCTTGCAATGCTTTACCGAAAGATATGCAGCTTCCGCATATCTTGAGTCTACAAGCAAATATGCCTCCTTCTTGTCTATTATAAGAGCGCCGTCGGTAGAGGCAAAGCCCGTTAAATAATAGTTATGAAGCTCTGATATTATTAAGTATGCCTCGTTATCATTTAAATTTTGCTGTAATTTTTCTATTCTTTTAATCAAATGTAACATCTCCCGTTAAAAAGGATTTTTTCTGTTCATATTTCTGTTGTAAGCTCGCCTGAAAACCCTGCGCCTGAATTTTACGGTAGAAGATTCATTAGAGCAGTCGATAGGCTCGATAAGTGCAGATCTTATAAAAGTAAGCTTTGCACCCAAAATATCGTTAAACACCTGGTCGCCGCAAACAAGCACGTTTTTGCGCTTTGCGCCGGATCTTATAAGCGCCCTTGAATATCCAAACGGGGAAGGCTTTAAGCAAAAATGCACGAATGGCAGAGAAATTGAATCTGCAAACGGTTTTACGTTTCTTTTATAGTTATTTGAACACAGTATTATCTTAATACCGCTGTTTTTGATTTCGTCAAGCCACTGCCTTACCTCCGGACTTACTTTATTGTCTCCGTATCTTTTAATCGTATTATCTATATCCAAAAACAAAGTGTCTGCGTTTATCTTTTCTAAAATCTCGGGCGTTATATCCGTTATCTTTTCAAAATGGCAATAACTGTCAAACAGCATATAAAAAACCAACTCACTTTAATTAAAATGTGTTTTATTTTACACACAACGCAGGCA
>JAEEHZ010000009.1 GCA_016281115.1 Clostridiaceae bacterium
CATCGCAAAACGGCGTTTTTTCAATCTCAAAGCCGAGCTTATTTTTTAACAGATCAATATTTGATTTAAGTGTGTTTACACGCAATCCTCTGTAGGGTGTGTTTTTATACACCTGCCAAAAAACCTCATTTTTATCTTTTAAAATGTCATTAATTTCATTGACAAAATCTGTTGGATATTCCCTCATAATAACTCCGTATAATTAAAATTTATTCGCTAATAATATAAATGCAGGAGGTGATTTTTCAAAATGGAAAACACAAAGAACAGCACAAATAACAGTTACAGCAACCACATTGAGCCAAGCGAAACAGGCGTTGGTACAGGCAGCCATAAAAATAAAAACAAGCCCGGCACCGACACACCAAGCAAAACAAGCGGCTCAAAAACAAAAAAAGCTCCCGGCTTTAATAACTGCGACAACAAAGCCGACTTCTGATATACACTTTAAAAAATCAACGTCGTACTCGAAAGGGTACGGCGTTGGCATTTTTATTGATTTCGGGCATTCTTTATTTTCTCGACAGTTGTAAAAATCAAAAAGAATATAAGGTTTACAATAACCACCGTAGCGCCTGCCGCAGTAGAAAAGAAATAAGATGAGACAATTCCCCCCACAAAGCTTATAACAGCCACTGCCGCGCTGCAAACTATAACGCTGAAAAAGCGTTTGCATACACGCATAGACGTAAGCGCAGGAAAAATAATAAGACTCGATATTAATAACGTTCCCATTATTTTCATACCTATTACGATAGTTAGGGCAGTTAAAACGGCAATTATCATATTATACACGTTTGCCGCTGTACCTGTTGCCTTTGCGAATGTTTCATCAAATGTAACGGCAAATATTCTGTTATAGAACAGTATAAACATACCTATTACGACAACCGCAAGTATTATGCACATTATCATATCCTGCTGTGACATAGCCAAAATACTGCCAAAAAGGTAATTCTCTATATCCGCATTAAGCCCGGTTGAAACTGATGTAACCACAATACCGATCGCCATTGCGCTGCTTGATAATATGGCTATTGCGCTGTCGCCTTTGATTTTACTGTTTTCGCTTAACTTAAGCAAGAAAAACGCCGCCGCAATAACAACAGGTATGGCAAGCTCCAACGGCGCGGCAAGGTTGAGAGCGGAAGCCACTGCAAGAGTTCCGAACCCAACATGGGAAAGCCCGTCGCCTATCATGGAATACCTTTTAAGTACAAGGCTCACACCAAGCAGAGAGGAGCACAAGGCTATAAGCACACCGACAATTAAAGCGCGCTGCATAAAAGTATATGAAAGCATTTGATAAAGCATATCAAAAAACGACATCAAAACATTCCAATCCGTTACAAAATAACAGAATAATTTTAATATAACATCATATTAAAGTCAACCGTTATTTGACAATGTTTTTATGTTTTTGCTACGTAAAACTAAAGTTGATTTATCGGTATCCCGCCTAATCCGTCAGCTACGCTGCAACCTTCTCCTCAAAGGAGAAGGCTTGTTGTAGCAAACAATGTTTGCCGCTGTGGCAATACAAACAGCAAAAAAGCGGCCTTGCAAGCCGCCTTTTTTAATTATTTATTAATTGATATCTTTTCAAGCTGACCTTCTGCAAGCTCATAATCAAAGAACATACAGCTGATTTTCAAAAAGTATTCGTCGTTTATATCGGTTGTCAGTATTATTTGATCATCTTCAGCGTGGAGTCTGTAGTATTCTATCCCATTGTATGTTATCTTGTCAATTTCTTTGTCACCGCCATAGTTGCCGTTTAACGCATTTATCCAGTATTCTGCGCCTTCGCCTTCCGAATAGATCTTTTGACAGGATACGGTAAGACTTGCCAAAAAGTCGGTGATATCATCTCTTACAAGCTCAACCTCGGTATTATCTTCCATTCCCTTTGTGTACCAGCCGTCCGTGAGCTCAACTGACGCAGCAACGAGGTCTATTGTTCCGCTTGTTATAGGCTTAAGCGCTTCTCCGCCGAAAACAAGTTGTGCAAGGCTCAGATCAAGCTCTTTGTCCGATACGGCAGACAGGCTGTACATAAATCCTCTGTCGTTTTGCCATAAGCCTGAAATTACGTTTTTGCCTTCGTCAAGGGTAGTTCTTAATGTGCCTTTTACCTCAAAATCGTCAACTGTCAGCACCTCGGCGTCTGTTTCGGTATCCCAGGTGTATTCCATACCGGAAATATCGTCATAGTGAGCCGACGGTTTTATCCTTGCCGTCCAATCAACGCCGTCAACCGTAAAATGCATTTGAGCCAGATTGTCCGATTCCATCCATTGATAAGAAATATCGGAAGCACCGTCGGGTTCGTTGAATCCCACACCGAGTTTTTCCTCTATTTCTGCCGCGCTCGATTCCGTCCAGGGGTTCGGCATACCTGTAAGCTCGCTGTTTATCGGTTCGGTCGAGGATGTGTCGTTTGCCGAGGTCACGCTTACGGTGGCGGTGTTATCGCCGCAGCAGGCAAGCGATAATATCATTGCAATAGCCAGAGCGATAATCAAAAGTTTTTTCATTTCAAATATCTCCTTTAATTATTTTATTTAAGCCGCTTTCTACCCATTGGTATGAAGCGGTATCTTACGTGTTGATTGTAACATATCAAAAAAAATATTTCAATATTTTTGAAAAAAAGGTTCTAAGTTGTTTTTAAGATAAACAAATTAAAATATTCACCGAAAAATTTGAAAAACATATAATAGTGTGATATAATACATAGCTGTGCAAAAATAATAAGAGGTAAAAAAAATGGAAGCAAGAAATAATTTAAGAAATATTGCAATTATAGCGCACGTTGACCACGGCAAAACCACCTTGGTTGACCAAATGCTTTTACAAAGCGGAATTTTCAGAGAGAATGAAGCTGTTGCAGAGCGAGTTATGGACTCTAACGACCTTGAGCGTGAAAGAGGAATAACAATACTTTCAAAAAATACAGCAGTTATGTACAACGGTGTAAAGATCAATATAGTAGATACTCCCGGTCACGCAGATTTCGGCGGAGAAGTTGAACGTATTTTGATGATGGTAGACGGCGTTTTGCTGCTTGTTGACGCATTTGAGGGATGTATGCCACAAACGAGATTCGTTTTGAAAAAAGCCTTGGGTTTGGGCAAAAAGCCTGTTGTTGTAGTTAATAAAATAGACCGATCCGGCGCGCGCCCCGAAGAAGTTATAGACGAAGTTATAGATTTGTTTATTGAGCTTGGAGCCGATGACGACCAGCTTGATTTTCCGATCGTATACGCATCGGGAAGAGACGGTTATGCGTCACTTGACCCCTATGAGCAGGGCAAAGATATGAAGCCCCTGTTTGAAGCAATAATAGATCAGGTCCCCGCGCCGCAGGGTGAAATAAACGGGCCTTTGCAAATATTATTCTCAAATATTGACTATGATGATTATATCGGCAGAATAGGCATAGGCAGAGTTGAGCGCGGAACAATTAAAAGCGGTCAGCAGGTAACTCTTTGCAAAAACGACGGCACCGAAAAGAATGTAAAAATAACAAAACTTTATCAGTTTGAGGGGCTTAAAAGAGTTGAAGCCGAATCTGCAAGCCTTGGAGATATAATTTGTGTTTCGGGTATTGCGGACCTTAACATAGGTGAAACAGCGTGCGACCCCGAATACGTTGAGCCGTTGCCCTTTGTAAAGATAGACGAACCCA
>JAEEHZ010000010.1 GCA_016281115.1 Clostridiaceae bacterium
ATGAACAGAAAGCGTCTTTTTATATTCAAAAATTACAACAATCCCTTAACGGAAGCTATTGCCTCGTCAATTTTACTGATATCCTTTGCGCCTGCCATTGCCATGTCGGGCTTACCGCCGCCGTTGCCGCCTGCAATCTGCGCTACGGCTTTAACTATCTTTCCTGCGTTAGCGCCCTTTTGACGTGCATCCTCACCGCACGCTGCGGCTATTGCCGCCTTTCCGTCGTTTACGGATGCGATAACGATAACGCAATCCTTGTATTGATTGATTGCCGACATACACATTTCTCTCATAGAGTCTGCGTTCATTCCGTCAAGACGGCAGGCTATAAGCATATGACCGTTAACCGTTTCTGCGTTTTCAAGTAGTGAACCAAGCTTAATTGACGACCATACGCCGTTTAGTTTTTCTATTGTCTTGTTCTTCTCTTTAAGCTCTGCGGAAAGCTGTGTGCAGCCTCTTACAAGGTCTTCGCTGTTTTGAAGCTTAATTGCAGCCGCAGCTTCGTTTATCATATTAATATGCTTTTCACACAGTTCAAGCACACCTCTGCCCGTTACGGCTTCTATTCTTCTCACGCCTGCCGCAACCGAAGATTCCGACAATATCTTGAACAATCCCAAATGAGATGTATTCTTAACGTGCGTTCCTCCGCAAAGCTCAATTGAAAATCCGGGTATATTCACAACACGTACAACGTCGCCGTATTTCTCTCCGAACAACGCCATTGCGCCCATTTTCTTAGCTTCTTCTATCGGCATTTCTCTTATGTCTGTATCAATTGCCTTCAAAATTTCGTCATTTACAAGCTTTTCTGCCTGCTTTAATTCATCGGGGGTAAGTGCGGAAAAGTGCGTAAAGTCAAATCTTACTCTGTTTTCGTCAACGAGCTGACCTGCCTGCTCAACGTGGTCGCCGAGAATTTGTCTTAACGCCGCCTGCAACAAATGACCTGCCGTGTGGTTGCGCATTATATCTCTGCGACGCGTTTCGTTTACACTGCATTTTACTTTATCGCCAACAGTAACAACACCTTTTGATATTTTAGCGTTGTGCAAAAATACGCCCGAAGGATTTTTCGCGGTTGTCTGAACTTCCGCCTCTCCGCTGTCGGATATGATATTTCCGCTGTCGCCTACCTGTCCGCCGCTCTCGGCATAGAAAGAGGTAACGTCCGTAATGATAACAGCCTGTTCGCCCTCATAAGCGCAGTCGCAAAGCGCGCCGTCTTTTACAATTCCAACTACTTTCGCGTCCGTATGAAGTGTTTCGTAGCCTTTAAATACGGTAGCGGCTATAGACGACAGATCCGCGCTGTTGCTTATCCAGGCGTCTGCGCCTGCGTTTTTGCGGGCGTCACGGGCGCGCTTTTTCTGCTGCGCCAAAAGCTCATTAAAGCCGTCTATGTCAACGTCTATGTTTTTCTCGGCAAGTATTTCTCTTGTAAGGTCTATCGGGAAGCCGTAAGTGTCGTTAAGCTTGAATGCGTCCTCGCCCGAAAGCACCTTTATATCTTTGTTCATAATATCGCCGAGCATTTTCATACCCTGCTCTATCGTTTTGCAGAAGCTTTCTTCTTCCACTTTGATAAGCTTTGTTATGAGCTGTTTTTTGTCTTCAAGCTCGGGATAAGCTTCTCTGTTTTCGTTTATAACCGTTTCACAAATTTTGTAGAGGAAAGGCTCGTGGACGCCGAGCATTCTGCCGTGGCGCGCGGCGCGTCTTAAAAGTCTGCGGAGAACATAGCCCCTGCCTTCGTTAGAGGGCATAACTCCGTCGCTTATCATAAATGTTGTGCTTCTTATATGGTCGGTTATAACACGCAGAGAAATATCGTTTTTGTGATTTTCGCCATAATTAACCCCGCTTAACTCGCTTACCTTTTTCATTATGTTTTGAACGGTATCAACAAGGAACAGGTTGTCAACGCCCTGCATAACGCAAGCCAAACGCTCCAAGCCCATACCCGTGTCTATGTTAGGATGCTCGAGCTTTGTGTAATTGCCTTTGCCGTCGTTTTCAAACTGTGTAAACACGAGGTTCCAAACCTCAACAAAGCGGTCGCAGTCACAGCCTACGCCGCAATTCGGCGAGCCGCAGCCTTTGTCTTCGCCGCGGTCAAAGTATATTTCAGAGCAAGGTCCGCAGGGTCCCGAGCCGTGCTCCCAAAAATTATCCTCTTTGCCTAATCTTACAATGTGTGACGAATCTACGCCAACTTCTTTAGTCCATATTTCAAAGGCTTCGTCGTCGTTTTCGTATATTGAGCAATAAAGGCGGTCTTCAGGCATCTCGAGAACCTTTGTAAAGAACTCCCAAGCCCAGGCTGTTGCCTCGTGCTTAAAATAATCTCCGAAAGAGAAGTTACCGAGCATTTCAAAATATGTGCCGTGGCGCGCGGTAATACCTACGCGCTCAATGTCGGGTGTACGTATGCACTTTTGGCAGGTTGTAACACGCTTTCTCGGGGGGGTTATCTCGCCGGTAAAGTATTTTTTCATAGGCGCCATACCCGAGTTGATAAGCAAAAGGCTTTTGTCGTTATTCGGGATAAGCGAAAAGCTCTTCAAGCGCAGATGTCCCTTACTTTCAAAAAATGAGAGATATTTTTCTCTTAATTCATTAAGTCCTGTCCATTTCATTGTTTTTAATACTCCTTATGTAAAATCAATTGATTTATATTTTCATTCTCAAAAGCGAACCTGCGGGGATATCTCTGCCGCAGTCAAGCTTTAGCTTTTCCATTGCGTGAGGCGCGCTGTCAACGCTTTCGCCGTATTCATTTGTAAGCGATTTTACCTTAACGATGAACGGAATACCGCCGGGAGGTAAAACATCAAGCTCATCGCCTACGCAAAACTTATTCTTTTGGATTATATCGACCACGCCGTTTTGCGAGTCTTCGCTTATCGCCACAACCGTGTAGTTTCTGATATATCCTCCGTTTTCAAGCACCTGGCCGGGCTCACCGCCTAAATAAAACCCGGTTGAATATTCTCTGTGGCTTATTTTGTTAAGCTCCTCTTTTATCCACGGGCTTAGGTTATAATTTTCCTTATCGCGCAGATAATCGTCTATTGCGTGTCTGTAAGCATTCGCGGTAACGGCGGAATAATAAGAAGATTTCGCTCTGCCTTCTATTTTAAGACTGTTTATACCCGATTTTATAAGCTCGGGTATATAGTCTATCATACACATATCACGCGAGTTATACAAAAACGTTCCGCTGTCGTCCTGCTCAACGGGGAAATACTGTCCTTCACGGTTTTCCTCATATAATCTGTATTTCCACCTGCAAGGCTGGGCGCAGTCTCCCCTATTTGCGTCTCTGCCTGTCATATAATACGATATAAGGCACCTGCCCGAAAAAGAAACACACATCGCCCCGTGAACGAATGCTTCTATCTCAAGCTCTTTCGGTATTTTCGCCCTCAGATCGGCAATATCGTCAAAGCTCAATTCACGCGCAAGCACAACTCTTTTTGCTCCCAAATCATAAAACATATGCGCAGATTCATAATTTACTATTCCTGCCTGTGTAGAAATATGAATATCCGTATTCGGCGCGTATTTTTTTGCCAGTGATAAAACGCCGAGATCCGCAATTATAAGCGCGTCTGCACCAATGCTCTCCAAAAACTCTAAATACTCAGGCATTTTATCTATTTCTTTACTTTTAGGCACGGTGTTGCAGGTAACATACACTCTTTTGCCGAGTGAATGGGCTTCTGCTACAGCCTTTTTCATCGTTTCCTCATCAAAATTCTTTGATGAAGTTCTCATACCGAACTGCTTTCCCGCAATATAAACGGCGTCGGCACCGAATGCAAGCGCATATTTCAGGCTTTCGTACTCACCCGCAGGGCATAAAAGCTCTACGGCTTTATCTTCTTTCATAACACATTCAAATACCCCAACGCAAAACTTAAACGCAGGGGTATCAACTCCTTATCGGTTATTCATCATCTGTTTTGACAAGAGACAGGTTATAATTATGCTCGTCAAGAGTTCTTGCATAATAAGGCTCTGCCGCCTCGTCTTCCGTTGCCGATTTATGGCAGAAGTAATAGTAATCGGTGTCTTTGGGATTAAGCGCGGCGTTTATAGCCGATATACCCGGGTTACAAATGGCACCGCCGGGCAACCCCTCAACCTTTTCCGTATCAAAATACTTTTGCATATTCTTCGGCAGTTTTTTCATGTAGTAATAAACCGCCTCTGATTGCAGCAGAGAGAGATTATACTCACCGTAACTGCTGTATCCGCCGTCTTCAAGTGTGTCAAGTCTGTTTCTGAGTACCGAAGAAACATATAACATATCGGTATCGTCGGCAGATTCCTTTTGAATAATTGAAGCTAAATTAATAATCTCGTCAAGTGAAAACCCTTGAAGCTGGGCCTGTTTGCGGATGTTTACTCTCTTGTCATAGCCGCTTATTTTCACTTTTTCGGTTATACACTTGCTTTTGAAGTTTGCAAGAAAACGGCTTATGGTATCTTCGGGGTCCTCACCTACATAAAAATCATAAGTATCGGGGAAAAGATACCCCTCTAACTTATACAACCGTTTGCCCGAATCTATCGCTGCCAAAAAGTCGTAATCTTCGTCAAATGTATCGCCCTTGCAAAGCTCCAAAAACGCTTCGTAATCGCAAACATTTTCGTCTGAGAGCTTCTTTGCTATATCCTCTACGGTCATACCCTCCGAGAATTGTATTGTAACGATATCCTTTCTGTTTGAGTTGCTCTGCAGGAAGTTTACAATTGCCTCATAATCCTTATTCTTGGGTATTTCAAATATTCCCTGGTTAAAGTCTTTATCCGATTTAGTCAAACGTGAATATATTTCAAAGAAGAAAGAGTTTTTTATTACGCCACGGTCCTGCAGAATCTCAGATATTTCATTTATGTCAGCATTTTTAGGTATGGTTACGGAAACTGTATCCGAATCTGTTCGGTTTATCGCCAAAAAGTCGTTTGCGCCCACCAAACCGAACTTACCGAGTGATACGCCGACCACCACGACCAACAATATCCAAAACAAGGTAAAAATATGGCCGTTGCGCTTTGCTTTTATCTTTCTGCGTTTTCTTTCCGCTTTTTCGGCGGCTTTGCGCGTTCTTCTCTGCTCTTTCAGTTCTTCGTTAGTAAACTGATGCTGTACGCCTACCGCGCTGAAGCTTGCAATTTCTTCGGTATTATCTACCGCGGCAGATTCAAAAAACTCCGAAGCAGAAGAAATGCTGTCTTCTTCAGCTGTTTTATTTAAATCTTCAGTGCGTCCGCTGTCGGAAGAAATATCATCCGATACGGTGTTTCCGAAAAAATCGTCGCCGAAATTTACCTTAAAGCTTTCAACTTTTTTTCTTCTGCTTTCTTCAAGCTGATGCTCAAGGCTTTCTTCTTCGTTTAGATCATTCTCGTTGAGATTATTCTCATTTAAATTGTTTTCGCTCATAATAATTCTCCGTTATGTGTAAAAACATTTCTTTGGTGTTAATATTCTCTGTTTAACGGCATTGCAGTGCTTTGCGGATCTTATCGGACGCTGCCTGTCCCTTTAGTTTTGCCGCGATCTCCAAACCAAAATCAATAGCTACTCCCGCACCCTTGGCGGTAATTATATTGCCGTCGACGCAAACGTGTTTTTCACTTAAATCTGCGCCGACAAGTTCATTTTCAAACCCGGGAAAACAAATTGCCTCTTTGCCTTTTAACAATCCCATATGCCCGAAAATTGAAGGCGCCGCGCATATAGCGCATATTGTCAAATTATTTTCATAACAATATCTCACACATTGGGTAACAATAGGTGATTTCTCTAAATTAAGCGTGCCGGGCATACCGCCGGGCAACACAACACACTCCATATCATCCGTTGTAACTTCCGATTCATTTATATCTGCCATCACATTTATATTGTGCGAGCCTTTTACCAGTAATCCGTTGTCCACGGCAACGGTTGTAACACTTAAGCCCGCACGGCGTAATATATCTACGGGAGCTAAAGCCTCGGTTTCTTCAAATCCTTCTGCTAAAAAAACATATACCATAATTCTGTTTTCTCAAAGCTGCAAATTCTATGCCTTTGAGTATTCCTTTCAGTTATATTTGTTTGTTTAATAATTTCAGACCATTCAGCGCGTCTTTAATTTTTTGCGCTATTTCTTCAATATTAAAAACATTATTGTCACTGCAGCAGCTTATAACGCTCCAATTAAGCTTTTCTGCCGCATACAGCGCCGCAGGGCGGCACGCCTTTATATAAGACAGGCTTTTTTCATGAATGTCCTTTTTGGTTTCATCACCGCTGTAACGCCGCGTTAAAAGCTTTTGTGATATATCTATATCCATATCAAGATAGATCACCGCATCGGGCGCGGGCAAGGATAATTTGTTATATTCAAAGTCAAACAGCCACTCAATGAATCCGTCCCATTCGCTTTTTTCAAGCTTGGACATTTGGTGAACTGCGTTAGACGTTGTGTATCTGTCAAGCACGATAACAGTGCCGTCTTCATAGTCTTTTTTCCATTCTGTTATAAAGCTTGTGTATCTGTCAGCGGCAAAAAACACGCTTGAGGCGTATCCGTTGATATCCTCGGGATTATCGCTCAGCTCTCCGTTCAAATACATTTCCACAAGAGAACAGCCCTTTTTGCCGTAATTGGGAAAAGATATTTTGCGTGCTTTTATTCCGTTTTTGTTAAGCTCATCACATAAAATACCGCTTTGGGTGGCTTTTCCGCTGCCGTCCAGTCCGTCAATTACTATAAGCTTGCCTCTCATAACTTATTCTTCCTTAAGATACAGTTTTTTTATTTCGGCAGCTCTGCCGCAGCTCATTTTCCCCTCTGAGCATTTTCCTCTTACACAGGCAGGACCTGCCATTTTGAATATATGAGGAGCCGCCTCTTTACAAAGTCTGAGCATTTCGTTTGCAACGCTTCTTATCTCCCACTGTGCCCTTGTGCAGCAGCGCTGAGAGAAAAAGTTAAGCAAACTTCTTGCGTTGAAGGTGCAAACCATCTTGGTCGCGCAGGCATTGGGCAAAACAAAACGCGCGTCTTCTATTGCAGCTTTTTCCGCTTTCCTTTTCGCTGATCTTTCATCTTCACCGTTTGCGACCATATTTTCTATATGATCCTTTTCAAGTATTTCCGCGATTCTTATATAGTGCTGTCTGCACTCCTGCATTGCCTTTTCAAACTCTACCTTTGCCTCGCTGCTATTTTCTATTTCAGGCGGACAAACGTAAGAAAAATCGTTTTCTTTTACATATCTTTGACTCTGCACGCTGTAACTTGCAATGCGGTGTCTTGTTATTTGCGCCAAAAGTGTTCTTGATACATTTTCTATTCCAAAGGTAAATGTAACGTGCTCCAGGGGGCTTTCATGTCCCAAAGAAGCAAGCATATCAACAAATTCCTCTGCTTTTTCTTCAGTTAAATTGTTTCTCAAATCATCAATTGAAGAAGCGCTGTAACAAAGCTTTGCGGCGCTCGCCACAGCAAATTCCGGCATGGGCGTGTGTGATAACAGTGTAACCTTAGCCTGCATAAATTTCACCTCTTATTATCGGCGTTTTCAGATATTATAAATACTTATTGTAATCCGTATCCTCAAGCTCTTCGCAGCGCGCCAGCGGTTCAAGCTCTTTCATTACTATATTGGCGGCACGCTGTTTAACGCCCTTTTTATATATTCCTTCAAATATCTTGTTGCCGTCGTTATCAAATTCTCTGCCCATTCCGTGAGGCACGCCATCGCGGATAGCACCCTCGTAAATCAGGGTCTTACCGTCGTCGGTGTAGCGTTTAATGAACACGCACTCGTTGTCTCTGAACAGGCATCTGCTTACAACAACACCGTTGTTTATTATATTCACACGACCATCGGGCTTACCGTTTAAAAAGCCGCCTACGTAGCCCTGTGTGTCACCCGAAAACAGCATACCGCAACCGTTGTATGTGTTATTATCCCACATACCCGTATATACATTATCGCCGTCGTCTGCGGTACCGAAACCCTTACGAACATCCTCATAAAAGCTTCCGCTGTAAACGAGTTTTCCGTTTACGTATTCGTTTCCCTTTCCGTTTTTTGCTCCGTTTTTAAATTCGCCGTCATAAATAAGCTTGCCGTTTTTGTAAAGCTTACCTTTGCCGTTGTATTCCCCTTTGTCAATCTCTCCGTCATAAACCACATATCCGTTAGAAGAATACAGTCTGCACTTGCCGTGGGGCTTGCCGTTTTCAAAATACCCCTCGGTTGCTCTGCCGTCGTCGTATACAAGTCTGCCCAAACCGTTATAAACATCGTCTGTCCAGGCTCCCGAATATTCAGGCATACCGTTTTCGTTATATGAAACGCCGTAACCGCTGCGTTTGTCGTCTTTTATCTCACCGTTGTACAAAAGCTTACCGTCTGCATCAAAAATACAACAAGATTTTTTCGGCGTGCCGTTTTCATAGCACTCCACGATAAGGCGATCGCCGTCAAAGCGCATACCCAAACCGTTTTTAACTCCCTCTGAAACAGTGCCGATAAACTCGAAATCGCCTTCTCGGGTAATATTTGCCTGTATTCCCTCTTGTTTGTTATTTATCCATTTACCTACGGTTATGACATCTTGTGAAGAATTAAGCGCCATTCCGAATCCCGAGCGCTTATTCTTTTTCCACTGACCGACATGGCACAGCTTGCCCGATTTGTAATAGTAGGCTCCCACACCGTCGCGTTTGTCATTTTTATATTCACCCTCATAAGCGGTGTTGCCTTTTTCCATTGCGGTCCTGCCGTAACCGTCGCGCAAGCCGTCCTTTAATTCGCCTGTATAATAATAGCTTCCGCCCGAGGCGTCCGACACAACTCTGTCGGGCTGCACAGCGGCTTCATCGGGTCGTTCATTATTATCGAAAACATCCGCGCTGTTGTCCTGAGGTAAGCTGTCTGCAACAGGGGCTTTTATCGGTTCTTCTTCCGGAGTATAAGAATTATCCGCATAGCTTTCCGGCTCGGTATTCACGTTTTCGTAATCAAAAGTTTTATAATCATCCTGCGGCATTTCCGCGTCCGAATACGGCTCATTGTACGGCTGTTGCTCCTCCGTGTAGCCGTAATTCTGCGGCATATCGTAATTTGCAGGCTCTTCCTGAGGATAATAACCTTCGTCATCGTCGTACATATCGTTGAACACTCCGTCTATATCGGCAGGCGCGTCCTCATAAGTCTGAGGAATATCGTTTTGCATATTGACCATCCTGGGTCTTGGGTCTGCGTCATTATAAAAATACGGGGTTTTCGATTTGCGGTTGAGTTTTGCCAGATCCACGCTGTCGTATTCTTCGTCGAAAGATGTATCCATTTCACTTGCTGCACGCGTAATATCTATTTTGTAATCCCCGTTTGCCGAAACAGAATCTATATCAATATCAAATCCGCCTTCTCTGTCTACGTTTTCATCGTAAACATCAATGTCGCCGCGGAGCTCTTCTCTCACTCTCTCAAGAGTTTGTCCCCACAAAACGGCTTTGTCGTAGGGCGCATAATAAAAATATCCTTTTGTGGTGTGGCAAGCCACGTCCGGGATCTCTGCTACCTCTTTCATTCTGCTCATTTCGCGCTCATTTTGGGGCATAAGGCACGGATAAAGTATCGTTTCTACTCCTTTTTCTTCCGATATTAAATTAATGTTCATCGAAGTTCTGTGGGCTTTAAGCACTCTTGCGGGGCTTACCTGGTTCCACACGAGATACTCGGTCTTAATCCATTCGTGTTCACGTGAAAAATACTGCTTTTTCTGGGTAAAAAAGTCAACGGGGCTTATTGTCTCCACACAGTAATGATCGTTTGCCAATTCAACAAATTCTATCAAGGTTTCGCCCTCGAATTTTTGCCATTTAAGGGGGAAGCTTTTAGAAAGTCCATAAAGGTATTTGCAAGAGATTCCTCCCCAAGACTCGGTAACCTTGCTCTTTGGAACAAATCCGTTTTTAAAGTACTCTCTCCTTACATTGGCGAGCACATTTGAGTTTTGTCGCTCCATATCAAACGTAAGCAGTGAAGCAACAAGTATGTGTGTATCTCTGTTCAAAGTATTAATGTATTTGTCAGACATATAAGCAGCCCCTTTGCAAATTAATACAGAATAGATTATATTACATTTTTTTGTAATTTTCAATAATTAATTGTTCTTTAATGTGCAAATATTAAAAAATATCGCTGTTTTTTCTTGTATATGAATATAAAGTTTATTTTCAGCCAAAATACCAATAGCAACAAATCAAACACAGAGAGGTGCGTATTGCAATGAAAAAGCTCATATTGATAACGGGAATAATTCTTATTCTTTCGGTGATAATCAACGCTCAGATAATACCTGCGCTTGCAAAACAGTCTGCCGAAACTAAAACGCCGGAAAAGCAAACGATAGTTGATGAAATTGAGCCCGACCCGTATACAGGCTATATAGTTAAAGAATTTAACGGTAAAATAGCCGTATTTGAAAAGGGCTTTGCAAATCCGTACCGAATGACCGATATGCCCGTAAGCTTTTTGCCCGAATATGACAAAAATCTTCTCATAAGCGGAATAGAGCTGGGCTCGCAAGATGAAGTAAGCAGAGTGCTCGAAGATTATTTAAGCTAAAAAATGCTCCGCAGATATTAGGTAAACACCTGTACCTGCGGAGCTGTTTTTTTGTCTTTGCCTTTAGCAGGGGGTGAAAATAAGAGATTAATCAAGCCCTCGGTTTTGCCCTCATGCCGGGCAGGCACCTACTTTCCCATGTGAGAAAGTAGGCAAAGGACACCAAAGAGGGAAACCCGTCGGATGTTTCCCCCTTTGGAAACCCCTTTCGCGACCACCCGGGGGCGCTGCGCCCCCCACTGGGTGGACGAGATCCCCCCGCTTCGTTTTAGGCAGGGAAAATCTATCATTTTTTGGCTATGGCGTAGGGGTGAACATGGTTCGTACACTGCATAAAAACGGCTCCGCAACAGGCATTACGCCTGCACCTGCGGAGCTTTATTATACCGTTATTCAATTTTAAGTTTTAAATATTCATTTAGCGGCAAAGCCGCGCATATAGTCCGTCCCCGGGAACCGGCGGTAATCGGTTCCCGGGGACAAAAAAGGATGAAATTTATCTAAAACGGGCTTGCGCCCGAATTAGGCTTTAGCCTCTGAGCGCGCTAAACTTACGGAAAGCGTTGTCAACCTCTGCCCTCTTAAGTTCCGAAGACGTTGTCGAGGAATCACCGGAGGCTGTTATGATATCTTTTGTATATAATTCTTCTTTAAGAAGTTCAGGAGTTAAATATGTTGTTTTCATAGCAATCGTTCCTCCTTTTTCTTATTGTACGCGTGAAAGCGCATCAGCCGCATCTGTGAATCTTGCACGGCAGCCGCCCGCGAACATTGTTTCGCCTGTTGTGTCACCGTATGTGTCGTAGCCTGTACGTGCAAACGCGTTCGCGTCTGTGTACTCTACATATGCGCGCGCTTCAACGAGCATACTAAGCTCTGCTTGTTGCTCATATTTTACAACTACGGTTGAAAGTCTGTAATCGTTGAAGTACTGGTGGTTGCGGTCGCCTTCTTTTGTACAGTCTACTTTGTGCGCGCCGTCAGTTGTATTTTTGAGCTTGCCTGTGATTGTGCCGCCATCTACGAATTTTGCGAACATTGCGTAGCCGTAGCCAACCTTTAACGATTCGCCGGAATTTGTATACAGGTTTTCAAGCTCTGTGAGCATACCGTTGCGATATACTGTGATAAATCTCAAGCCGTTGTATGGCTGATTCTCCCACTCTTGCGGTTGATATTTATCTTCTATCTCGATCTTCTTGATC
>JAEEHZ010000102.1 GCA_016281115.1 Clostridiaceae bacterium
ATACTCCCTGTAATCACAAAGAGCAATCTTTTTCTTCGCGGTTATTTTTACGGTGTGACGGTTTATTGTATCGCTTATATCAAGCGAAAAATAACCGTTTTCCGATGTATCTGTAAAGGAAATTAAATCTCCGTCTGCCGTAAGCTTAAGTGAGAATAAATATTTCATAATTTATCACTCTTTATCTTTATTTTTACTGTCGGATATCGTCTTCATTACCTTTTTCTCGTTATATGCCGTAAGTATCACTGCGCCGATCACACAAAATGCTACCGCCGCAAACGCAACTATTGTAAGTCCCGTGGGAGATGCAGTTATCTCGTTTGCAGACTTGTTTTGTGCGGTACCGATTATTGCAAGAGAAGTAAAAACGAGCATTGCGATTGACTGTCCCCACTTCATAGCAAATGTACGCGCCGCAAAGAACATACCCTCACGGTTCTCTCCTGTTTCTATGCCGTCAGCCTCGGAAACATCCGCTACTATTGACTGCGGGATGATACCGAGAAGCGCCATCGGAAAAGCAGCTATCACGCAGATAAGCACGCCGTAAACGATACCCGGCAAAGCAACAAAGCGTATCATCGCCGTAACGAGATATGCAAGCGCAAGACCTAAAAACCCCAAAACCGTAAGCTTTTTCTTGCCGAATTTTCTTACAAGACCTGATACAAACGGATAGAAAACAGCCGAAAGGATAGTCATTCCGCCCATGAACACCATGGTATAGCTTTCGTCGAGCTGCATAGACACCTTAACAAAAAACGGCAAGCCTGTCTGGAACAGCGTAAGACCTATCCAGTACATGATATCGGAACCCACAAAAACGCGGAAGTCTTTGTTTTTAAAAGTTGATGCGAGAGATTTGAACATATTTGAATTTGAAGGCTTCGTATCAACAAATTCCTTTTCATTGAGGAAAAAAGTGGGGATAAGCATTGCAATACACGCAAACACAGCAATTACTATAAAACATATTCTATAGCTCCAGTTGTAGCCTGCGGATTCCCTCAACATACCGGAAAACGCAAACGGCGTATACGCAACGAGCGTACCGACAAAGAATGTAAGCGAAATAGCGGTAGAAATAAACATTCTGTCGTCCTGTGTTTTTCCGAACTCAGATATAAGCGCGTTATACGGCGTGCAGTACATCGTCATAAACAGATAGAACAGCAGAATGAATACCGATATCCACACCACATTGATACTGCTTATGGCGTTTACGGGTGCGCAAAACAGAAGAACCGTAACAACAGAGAGAGGAACGGCAGCTTTTTGCATAAAAGGTATTCTTCTGCCGCGGCGGTTTTTGCTGCGGTCGCTGAGATTCGCGATAAGAGGATCGGTAATCGCGTCAAATACTCTGCTGAGTGCCGTTATGAGTCCGAGTATCGTCAAAAAGCCGAGTACAACAAGTCCGGGCTTAATAAACTGTATCGCACCGGCTTCAATATCCCCCTGTGTGGGAAGATAGAACGTGACAAGCCATGCGTTTATAAGTCCGCTGAGTGTAGACCAGCCAAGCTGACCTATGGCAAAAATGATCATTTGCTTTTTTGTAAGTCGTTTCATGGCATTATATGAAATATTACGTCTGAAATAATATTTCCCTCCTCTTTCGTTATTTTATTACAGACCGCTTCAGACAGCGGCTTTGAGCGAGAATAATACTGTGTTTATCAGCATATCTATTTCGGCGCATTTATCAATTGCCTTATCCTGTCGCAAAACACCGTCACCTACGGCGAGTTTTTTACACAATGACATTATCGCATGAGTGGTTGAGTAGTAAAACAAGTCTATATTATCAATCACACGCACACTCCCGTCTATGACGCCTTCCCTATATGCTGCAATAAACGCATCTTTAAATCTGTCCATATTATCGGCGTATTCGTCAAGACCTTCAAGCTTTTCACTTATACAATAAGCGTCAAAATCACTCAAAAAGCGATAAAGCTGCGGACGATTCTTAAAAGCCTCCGAAAAGGTACGGTAAAATCTTTCAATTCCTTTATATCCTTTTAAATTATTGCTGTTATACCGGGAAAACATTTTTTCCGCTTCTGCCTGCAGCTTAAGCGCACACGCGATAACAAGGTCGTGCTTTGTGGTAAAATAGCGGTAAACTGTAGCTTCACCTACTCCTGCCGCTTTTGCTATATCCTTTACGGTAACAGTAGCTATCTGACGCTCCAAAAACAAGCCGGCAGCTGCGTCTATAACAAAATTTCGTTTTGCATCCATTATGGTCATTTGATATCTTCCTTTTGCATTTGATAGTCTCACTTTGTATTTGATAGTTTAACTATCAATATTGTATCATTTGTAAAAAGTTTTGTCAATAATAAGTTAATTTTTTGTGAATATATTTTGACGTAACAAAAAGCACCTCAAACGCTTTGATTTCAGCAAAGTGTTTGAGGTGTTAATAATAATATGTTCAAATAATTATGCAGCCGTAAGAAAGAATCAGAATTCTTCTATAAGCCTTGCGATATATTTTTGTATCGTGGTAACGTCAAGCATAGTTACCTCACCGTCGGTGTTTACGTCGGCTGACTTCGTCTGTTCGGGCGTAAATTCCGTAAGCTTTGCTATGTGCTTTTGCACAAGCACAACGTCCTCCATTGTAACATTGCCGTCGCCGTTCGCGTCGCCGAGGATATTGGGCGTATCGCTGTCGGGCGAAGAATACTCGCTTACCAATGCAAACTTCAGATTGTGTTTTTTTGCGTATTCCTCGGCATAAGTACCGGTGCGTCCGTAAACAGTGGGATCACATTTATCAAAAGCGTTATCGCCTATGCTTGTTACACTGCCAATCACTATGCTTTCAAG
>JAEEHZ010000103.1 GCA_016281115.1 Clostridiaceae bacterium
CCGAGCAGACCTTTTCCTCTGCTCGGCAACAAAACGGTGAATATAGCTGTAAGGCTTCGTGACGACAATAAGGAAAACGCTTTTGCGCTTTTACAGGTGCCGTCAATTTTGCCGAGATTTTTGGAATTGCCGGCAGAAAACGAAGATGAAAAAGAGTTTATCCTCCTTGAAAATGTGATACTCAATTATCTAAAATCAATATTTGAGCTTTTTACAATTAAAGCATCGTGCGTTTTCAGAATAACGCGCGACGGAGATCTGGAAATAGACGAAGAAACAGACGACCTCTTGGAAGAAATAGAAAAATCAATTAAGAAACGCAAGAGAGGAAAGCCCGTGCGTTTAGAGTTGCAGGGCAGCAATTGCGACGAAGAACTTGAGCGCTTTTTGATTGAAATGCTTGAGGTGGAGGAGCGCGATATTTACCGTCAAAGAGGACCGCTCGATCTGACGTTTTTGTCTAAACTGGCTTCTTTGGAAGATTATGACGAGTTTAGATTTAAACCTATTTCGCCCGTTAATCCGCCTGCCGAATTCTACGGCTATAACGATATATTTGAGGCGATAAGAAAAAAGGACAGGCTTATTCACCTGCCTTACGAAAGCTTTGACCCCGTGCTTAAATTTGTGCGACAGGCGGCGGCTGATGAAAATGTTCTTGCCATAAAACAAACTTTGTACAGGGTGAGCGGAAATTCCCCAATCGTAGACGCGCTTATAAAAGCCGCCGAAAACGGCAAGCAGGTAACGGTGCTTGTTGAACTTAAAGCAAGGTTTGATGAAGAGAATAACATCCATTGGGCTAAAAAGCTTGAAAAAGCAGGATGTCATGTTATATACGGCGTTTACGGATTAAAGACTCACTGCAAAATTCTGCTTGTGGTGAGAAAAGAAAATAACGGTATTCGCCGATATCTCCATATGGGAACAGGAAACTATAACGATATAACCGCAAGATTTTACACGGATATAGGAATGTTTACCTGCCGTGAGGAATACGGCGAGGACGCTTCAAGCCTGTTTAATGTTCTTACAGGATACTCAAGACCGCCTCAATACAACAGATTTATTGTGGCACCGAAGGGTATGAGAAGCTTTTTTGAGGAGAAAATAAAACAAGAGATAAAGAATGCCCAAATGGGTATTAAGGCGGGTATAACCGTAAAGATAAACTCGCTTGTTGACCCCGAAATAATAAAGCTTTTATATCAGGCTTCGCAGGCGGGCGTAAAAATAGACCTGATAGTTCGCGGAATATGTTGTCTTATACCGGGAATACAGGGGATAAGCGACAATATAAGAGTATACAGTATTGTAGGTCAGCTTTTAGAGCACAGCAGAATATTTATATTTGAAAACGGCGGCAGCAGGCTTATATATTTGGGCAGCGCAGACTGGATGCCGAGAAACCTTGACAGGCGTGTAGAGCTTGTATTTCCTGTGCTTGATGAAAACTTGAGAGCAAGAGTCTGCGAAATAATAGATGTTGCCATGAAAGATACCGTAAACAGGCGCGTGCAGATGGACGATTCGTCTTATAAGCTTGTTGACAAACGTGGAAAAAAGCGTGTAAACAGTCAAAAAGAGCTTTGGCAGCGTGCAAAAAAAGCATTTTTGGCTGCAAAGCAAAAATTTGACGAGGAAGAGGAAAAAGAGCTTGCATTTAAAAATACGTTGTTAAACAGTGAATTGAATGATTAATAGATAATTGAAATAAAAGAAAGGAAGGTAAGATTTATGAAAAGAGTGGGCATTTTAACAAGCGGCGGCGATTGCCAGGGCTTAAACGCCACAATTAGAGGCGTTGCAAAAGCGCTTTACGAGCATTACGGATCTGATAAGCTTGAGATTATCGGTATCCAGGACGGATACAGGGGGCTTATACAAGGTCAGTATAAAAAGCTCGAAAAAAGAGATTTGTCCGGCATACTTACAATGGGCGGAACAATACTGGGAACATCACGTCAGCCGTTCAAGCTTATGCGTGTTATCGACGAAACAAACAGCATAGACAAAGTAGCCGCAATGAAAGAAAACTACAAAAAGATGGGCCTTGACTGCATAGCTATACTCGGCGGCAACGGCACACAAAAAACCGCGAATTTACTTAGGGAAGAGGGCCTTAATGTAGTATCTCTGCCCAAAACGATAGATAATGACCTTTGGGGAACGGATATGACATTCGGCTTTCAAAGCGCCGTAGATATTGCAACAAATGTTATTGACTGCATACACACCACCGCTACATCTCACGGCAGAGTGTTCATTGTGGAACTTATGGGTCACAAGGCAGGCTGGCTGACATTGTACGCAGGTATTGCAGGAGGCGCCGATATCATACTTATACCCGAGATACCTTATGATATCAAAAAAGTTATTGAAACGATAGACGCCCGTACAAAAAACGGAAAGAACTTCTCTATTCTGGCAGTTGCAGAAGGCGCGATATCTAAAGAATACGCCGCTTTGCCCAAAAAGCAGCGCAAGCAGGTTTTGGCTCAGATACCTTATCCTTCCATTTCTTATAAGCTTGCACACGAGATAGAAGAGGCAACAGGTCACGAAACAAGAGTTACCGTACCGGGCCATTTTCAGCGCGGAGGAAGCCCGTGTCCTTATGACCGTGTGCTTTCAACAAGATTGGGAACAGCAGCCGCAAAACTGATTATTAACAAAAAATACGGTAATATGGTTGCCCTCAGGGGCGACAGGATAGTTGCTGTTCCGCTTGAAGAAGTAGCAGGTAAGATAAAAACCGTACCAACGGATTCTTCTGTTATCCAAAGCGCAAGAGACTTGGGAATAAGCTTCGGCGATTGATGGGAGGTAATTTGTTATGGGATTTAAAGAATCTTCCGCTTCGGGCAAAATGATAGCCGAAGAGAGAAAGCGTTGGGGATTTTTGGGTTTGCCGCTTACATTCACAAAGTTTTATCTTACAGAAAAAAAGCTTGTTGTCTATTCGGGATTGCTTACTACCACCGAAGATGAGATATTGCTTTACCGTGTGCTGGATATTTCCAGAAAGAGAAATCTATTTCAAAAAATGTTCGGCTTAGGAACGGTTTTGGTTACGTCTCAGGATAAAAGTTTGCCCGAACTTGAGATCAAAAACATAAAGAATTCGGACGAATTTAAAAATATGCTTTCTGAACAGGTAGAAGCCGAGAAAAAGCGTATGAATGTCCGCGCAGGTGAATATATGGGTATAGGCGGACACCATCATCCCGTGGATCTTGATCACGACGGCATACCGGATCCTCCGCAGCACGAATTTGAAGACGGGTATTGATAAAAACAATATTTTAAATAAATGCATAAATCATAAATTTTGCCGGGGATATGAGAAGGCTTCATATCCCCGGCAAGCTGTTTATAAAGTTAATTTTAATTAAGATAGTCCGATCTGTATTCAAGCTCCCGTATATCAAATCCCCGTTTTTTAAGCTGGGATACTTTGAGCGCCACAAGGTTGATATCCGAACCCATCAAGGCTGCTATATCACCCGAAGATGCGCCCTCGGATATATAATCCAGAATTTCGTTGTCGGGCAGGCTTACATCTGCAGCAAAAATATTCGCTTCATATTCCATTCGGTTATTTTGCATGCTGAAAAGGTCAAACTCCTGAAACGCCGTTCCTTTTTGAGCCTCTGCACGGTGGAGCGAATCGTGCCCGAGCTCGTGAAGCAGAACGATCCTTTTCATAACAGGCGACAGCCTGTTATTGATAAATATAAACCTCTCACGCAAAATAACTTTATAAGCACCCTTTTGGACCCGAAAATCACAAGGAATAACATTTATACCTAAGCGTTTAATAATAAGCTCGGGATCACGGGAGCCGCACTGAGAAACAACGCGGTCGGCAATTTTTGATATTTGCTCCGAGGAATAGTACAATTTTTTCACCTCTTAAACAGCATTTTTCAGAGCATAATAAATCAAGAACGATGTTTATTCTTTTCTTTTGCTACCCAGTATGCCTGTTGTATTGCCCTCATCATTTCGTCACGGTCATCTTCGGACAATGTACCGCCCGAAAACAATGCGCCTATTTCGCTTACAAGAGTTTGCGCCTGCTTTTTTCCCATGTAGCCGTATTGTTCTTCAGCCTTAAGCAAAAATGCTTCGTCTTCGGTCAATAGATAATTTATATCCACATTCAATACATCGGCAATTATATAATACATTTCACGCTTTTTCGGATAGCGGTCTCCGGTTTCGTAATTTGTGACCGTTCTGAGAGATACGCCTATCTTTTTTGCGAATTCTTCCTGACTTAATCCTGATTTTTTTCTTGCATCTTTTATTTTTTCACCGAATTTCATATTTTTATTCTCCCCACGTTCGAATATTACTTGCTGAAACACGCAATATAATTACGCTTTTATATTATCATTTAAATGTGCTCCTGTCAATAATTACTATTTTATATTTCCGTTTTTTATCATAAGGTATTTGTTTCTTGTTGCGTTGCCTCCGCGAATATGCCTTTGTGCTTTGTTTAATTCCAATACCTGTTTTACATTATTGTGCAAAGAAGGGTCGATTTCCTTCAGCCTTATAGAAACATCCTTGTGAACAGTACTTTTGCTTATTCCGTATTTTTCTGCGGTTTTGCGTACTGTAGTTTTATTTTCAACTATGTACCTTGCGAGCATAACTGCTCTGTCCTCAAATACGCTATTCAATTATAAAAGCCCCCTAAATAAGGATTTTATAATTAATATGCTTTTAAAGCTTTTTTTAGTACCTTTATAAACCATATGCCGCTATTGCAAGGGGCATATTACTTGATTTGTAATTTTTCCGTTTTTACTATATTTCATAAAAAATGTTTGACTGTATATGTTTTTTATGGTATCATATCTAAAGATTGACAATGAGGGTGAATGTGATGAATAAAATTATTGCCGTTGCTTCCGGAAAGGGAGGGACGGGTAAATCTACAATTTCCGTTGGAATAGGCAGAGAGCTTGCAAATGCTGGCAACAAAGTGCTTATAATAGATTGTGACAGCGGAATGCGTGGCGTAGACATTATGCTTGGTGTATCACGCAACCTTGTTTTTGATATGGCAGATGTTGTAAGCGGAGAGTGCGAAATAGAGAACAGCGTTTATCCCTGCGGATGCGGTGGCAATTTATTTATGATACCTGCCCCGAACGACGCCGATGATGAATTAAGCCCAAATGTTTTCAGACGATTTTTAGAAGCAGTTGCAGATGTATTTGATTATATATTAATAGATTCTCCCGCAGGTGTAGGCTCAGGTTTAAAAACGGCAGTTTCTATCGCGGATATGGCGCTTGTTGTGTGCAATCCCGAACCTGCAAGCCTGCGCGGCTGCAATAACGTGAGAAGAATACTGTTGGAAAACGGTATAAGCAATATAAGGCTTATTATTAACAAATTCAGTGAGAGATCATTTATCGGTATGAGCTTTTATCCCGATTTAGACGCCGTAATAGACGAAACAGGCATCCAGCTTATAGGCATTGTACCTGAGGATCTGCGTATGGCAGCGTCGGTTCAGTCCGGGGTCTTGCCGGAGAAAAGCAGCCTTGCGAAAGGCGCATTTGAGAGAATTGCAATGAGAATCCGCGGAGAGAAAGTTATGCTCCCGTTCTAATAAACTTTTTGGAGGATGGATATGAATATAGCATTAATTGCACATGATAAGAAAAAAGAACTTATGGTTCAGTTTTGTATAGCTTATTCCGGCATTTTGGGCGAGCATACTTTGCTTGCCACCGGTACCACGGGAAAAATGGTAAGTGAAGTTGCCGGGTTGGATGTTAAAAGATTTTTAAGCGGAGAGCAGGGAGGAATACAGCAGATTTCTTCAAGGATCTCCTGCAATGAGATAGATATGTTGCTTTATTTCAGAGATCCCATTGCCGAAGAAACGGCTGTGGACAGCGAGATACTGCGCATATGTGACGTTCACAGTATTCCTGTGGCAACGAACATAGCAACAGCCGAAATGCTTATCCACGGCTTAGAGCGCGGAGATCTTGACTGGAGAAATATTGTAAGAACATAAATTTAATTGAGGAGAATTGCTGTAAAATACCGTGCATTATAATATGTGCGGTATTGCTGTGTGTATTGATATGAACTTGATTACAAAAAGAGTTAAAGGCACCCAAGACGTTTTGCCTTCGCAGTCATATAAGTGGCAGTTTGTTGAGAAGCTGTTAAGCGATGAGGCAAAGCTTTGCGGATATAAAGAAATAAGAACCCCCGTGTTTGAGCATACCGAGCTTTTCAACAGAAGCGTGGGAGAGACAACAGACGTTGTTCAAAAAGAGATGTATACCTTTGACACAAAGGGCGGAACATCTGTTACGTTGCGCCCCGAGGGTACGGCAGGAGCAGCGCGCGCAATGCTTGAAAATGCGGTTTACAACGACGGCTTGCCTATAAAGGTGTATTATAATACATCGTGTTACAGATACGAAAAACCTCAGGCAGGAAGATACCGTGAGTTTCATCAGTTTGGTATGGAGCTTTACGGAACGCAGTCGCCGAGCGCAGACGCAGATCTGATCTGCACGGTTGACTCAATGTTTAAAAGACTGCATATAACAGATTTAAAGCTTGAGATAAATTCTATCGGCTGTCCGGCTTGCAGAGCAAAATTTCAGCAGGCTTTAAAAGAGTATTTTTCACAGTATAAAGATAAGCTTTGCGAGACCTGCCTTTCGCGTTTAGACAGAAATCCTATGAGGATA
>JAEEHZ010000104.1 GCA_016281115.1 Clostridiaceae bacterium
CGCGTAATGAAATCCGTCTGTTGTATCCGGTTTTTCTATATATACTTTTACGGTATTGTTCCCAAGCATTTCGGAATGGACAATTTCAGTTTCATCATCTAATGTGAGATATGGATACATCATAATAAACACCTCCACCATCATTATTATATCATTTGCTTATAAAAAAAACAATCGTTAATTCATAATTTAGAATAACAAACAGTTTATAAAACTCAGCTCCGCAGATACAGGCTTTATCCTGAAATTTGCAGAGCGTGATTATACGGTTTTTTAATTTTAAGTTTTCGTAGTTGTTTTAAAAAGCCTGTATTTTACTGAAAATTTAAGATTTAAAACTTAATAATGAATAATAGAAAGAGAAAATCCCGCCACTTACGTGACAGGATTTTTGCTTTGGGATTAACGCCCGAAATCGCAAAAGCCTTATTGTGGGCAAAAAAATATCGCGCTCAGAAAAAAATCTGAGCGCGGATTGGGTGCGGCGGTTCGCCGCTGGCGCGCTGCAAGGGACTCGAACCCCTGACCTACTGGTTCGTAGCCAGTCACTCTATCCAGCTGAGCTAGCAGCGCATCTCGCTCATCGAGCGCTAGAGTATGATATCACAGTTACAATCAAAAATCAAGTTTTTTAATATAAATTTTGAAAAATTTGAATTTGATCTGCGGCTTAAGCCGGTTACCGTTGCAAAAAACAACTGTTTTTACAGGTTTGTTTATGTAAAAATATACAAAAAAAGTTGTGTAAAAACTTTAAAAAACACAATAGATGAAAATATTTACAAATTTTTATTATTCTATTGTAATATCAAAAATAATATATTAAAATAATAAAGATGTGTTAACAAAAAGATATTAACACAATTTAGGAGGTAATAATTATGTCAGTTAAAGTTGCTATTAACGGCTTTGGCCGTATCGGTCGTCTTGCGTTCAGACAAATGTTCGGCGCAGAGGGCTATGAAATTGTTGCAATCAACGATTTAACTAAGCCGGAGATGCTTGCTCATCTTCTTAAATATGATACAGCTCAGGGCGGATATTGCGGAAGAATAGGCGAAAAGCTTCACACGGTAGATGTTAAGCCCGCACAGTACGCAGAAGACGGAAAAACCGTTACCGTTCCCGGTGCTATCATCGTAGACGGCAAAGAGATCACAATATATGCAAAGCCAAACGCAGCAGAGCTTCCTTGGGGAGAGCTTGGTGTAGACGTTGTTCTTGAATGCACAGGCTTCTATTGCTCAAAGGATAAGAGCATGGCTCACATCAACGCAGGCGCAAAGAAAGTTGTTATTTCCGCTCCGGCAGGAAATGACCTTAAAACTATCGTTTTCAGCGTTAACGAAAATACACTTACAAAGGACGACGCTATTATTTCTGCGGCTTCCTGCACAACCAACTGCTTGGCTCCCATGGCGAAAGCTCTTAATGATTTTGCACCCATCCAAAGCGGTATTATGTCAACTATCCACGCTTACACAGGCGATCAGATGATCCTTGACGGTCCTCACAGAAAGGGCGACTTAAGACGTGCAAGAGCGGGCGCGGCAAATATTGTTCCTAACTCCACGGGCGCAGCAAAAGCTATCGGTCTTGTTATTCCCGAGCTTAACGGCAAGCTTATCGGTTCCGCACAGCGTGTTCCCGTAACAACAGGCTCAACAACTATCCTTACAGCTGTTGTTAAAGGTAGCAACGTTACAAAAGAGGGTATCAACGCAGCTATGAAGGCAGCAGCCGGCGAATCTTTCGGCTATAATGAAGATCCTATCGTTTCATCAGACGTTATCGGTATGAGATACGGCTCTTTGTTTGACGCCACACAGACAATGGTTTCACACATTGCAGACGACCTTTATGAGGTTCAGGTTGTTTCCTGGTATGATAACGAGAACAGCTATACAAGCCAGATGGTAAGAACAATTAAGTATTTTGCCGAATTAGGCTGATTTATTATTAAATGAAAATTACCCACCGTATTTGTCGAAAGACTTATACGGTGGGTTTTTATATGCAGATATAAAACAGCCAAGCAATGGCAAATGCATTTGCTTGGCATATAATTTACATAAAATCTTTGCTGTCAAAGCCCAACGAGCGCAGAAGCCCCTCACGGTTTCGCCAGTCTTCTTTTACCTTTACCCAGGTTGTCAGATTTACTTTACACTGGAAAAAGTTTTCCATATCCTGTCTTGAGTAGCTTCCTATTTTTTTAAGCATTGCGCCGCCCTTGCCTATGATAATTCCCTTGTGGGTGGGCTTTTCACAGAAAATGGTGGCGTCTATGTCTATAATATCGCTGTCCTCTCGGGCTTTCATTCTTTCCACAACAACAGCCGTTCCGTGGGGGATCTCTTTATCAAGCAGTCTTAACAGCTTTTCTCTTATCATTTCCGCCGCCAGAATTTTTTCGGGCTGGTCTGTGAGAGCGTCGCTTTCAAAAAAGTGTTCGCCTTCAAAAGCAAGCTTTTTAAGCTCGTCTTTTAATTCATCTATGGCGTTTCCGTTTTTTGCGGAAACGGGAACAACTGCTTCAAAATCAAATAATTGGGTATAGCTTAATATTTGCTGCATTATGACCGTCTTGTCCTGAATAAGATCGATCTTGTTTATTGCAAGAACGGCAGGGATACCCAACGCCTTGAATTTGTCGATGAGATCGCGGTCCGCCGGGGATACCGGCTTTCCCGCTTCTGTTACCAACAGGCAGGCGTCTACTCCGCTTACGCTTTCATTAACCGAGCGGACCATATATTTGCCAAGCTCGTTTACAGGCTTTAAGAGCCCGGGTGTGTCGATAAAGACAAGTTGGGTCTCTCCCTCTGTCAATATGCCCATTATCCTTGTGCGGGTCGTTTGCGGCTTAGAAGATACAATAGCTATTTTTTGACCGAGCATATTATTTAAAATGGAAGATTTTCCTACATTCGGCTTTCCTACTATTGCAATAAATGCGGTTTTTTTCATTTGCTTTTACTCCGTTTAAAGCGGGGTTCGGATTACTCCTGTTACCCTAAAGATCAGTTTGTGTCAATATCAAGAACATAGCTTGAAGAAGCGGGAAGTCCCAGCATATCCATAACAAGCTCTTCTTTTTCTCTCATTCTTACTTTTTCGAGAGGTTCTATATGGTCGTATCCCAGCAAATGCAGCATAGAATGTGCCGTAAGATAAGCAATTTCTCTTGAGAAACCGTGCCCGTACATTTCTGCCTGCTCCACTACCTTTTCCATAGAGATAACAATATCGCCCAAAAGCTTTGCGCCCGTTGCGGGGTTTATGTCATATTCGCCGTTTTCTCCCATAGGGAAAGATAAAACATCGGTTTCTTTGTCAATGTTGCGATACTGCTTGTTGTATGTTCTTATCTGTTTGTTGTCCACAAAGGTAACGCTTACTTCTGCGGGCTCTTTGAAATCTTCCATTTCCATAACGGCGTTGCAGCATCTTCTTACAAGCATTTTTGTTCCGGTGGGGATCTTCACCGTGCGTTGTTTATCCTGAATTATAACCTTTACTTTTGCGCTCATTTTTGTCTGACCTCCTCAATTTTTTCATAAGCTTTGATAATATCCTGAACAAGCTTGTGCCTTACCACATCTTTTTCGGAAAAGCGTATTTGAGCAATATCGTTTATATTCTTTAATATATTAAGAACATTTTTAAGCCCCGAGCGTACTCCCGTGGGCAAATCTATCTGAGTTATATCGCCTGTTATGACCATTTTCGAGTTAAAGCCCAATCTTGTCAGAAACATCTTCATTTGTTCGTTTGTGGTGTTTTGGGCTTCGTCAAGTATTATAAAGCTGTCGTCAAGCGTTCTGCCGCGCATATATGCAAGCGGCGCAACTTCAATATTTCCGCGCTCGACGTAGCGCTGATACGTTTCAGCACCCAGCATATCAAAAAGCGCGTCGTACAGCGGTCTTAAATACGGATCCACCTTGCTTTGAAGGTCGCCGGGCAAAAATCCGAGCTTTTCGCCTGCTTCCACAGCAGGTCTGGTTAAAATTATTCGGTTTACCTGCTTTGCGCGGAAAGCCGTTACTGCCATTGCCACTGCGAGATAGGTTTTTCCCGTTCCTGCAGGTCCCACGCCGAATGTTATGGTGTTATTTTTTATAGCGTGGCAATAATCCTTTTGCCCGAGGGTTTTCGGTTTAACGGGCTTACCCTTTGCCGTAATGCAAATGCAGTCACCTGCAAGCTGAGAAAGTTTTAGCTGTGCGTCCTCGTCTGCAAGAGAAATGCAATATCTCACGTTTTGCTCTGTAAGCTGATTCTGCCCTCCCGAATTTAAAAGGGCGATCAAGCCCTCTATCGTTCTTTCGGCCTTTATTACATTTTCCTCTTCACCCGAAATCTTGATTTGGGAATCTCTGTTGGTTATACGAACGGAAAATTCATTTTCGACCATTTTTATATTTTCGTCGAAGCTGCCGAACAAAGCTATAATATTTTCTATCCTTTCTATCCCAATAGTTCTTTCCAGAAACGTCACCTTCAATAATTTTTATACTGATTCAACATTTTGTAACGCACATTATAACATATTTTTATTAATTTGTCACTTAATTTTGTATGAAAAAATTCATATTTAAAAATTTTGTTAAAAATAGTTAATCAAACACGTACAAAAAGTTGTGTATAAAAGCATAATTACCAAACAAACACTCTTTTAATCATAATTCCAGCAAGAAAAAAGGAAATACGGTGAAAAGGTTGAATATTAGTTGACAATCAGCGTATTATTGAAGTAAAATAATTATGGAAATATCTATATGGGAGGTATTATTTATGAAACGATTAACCAAGGCGGTTTTATCTGTTGTAATGAGCGCCGTGTTAGCCGTAGGTGCTTTTTGTACCTTGCCTGCGGTAAAGGCAGAAGAGGTATCACCGAGAGGAACTGTATACGCTGCAAATTTAAGTAAAGATATAGCGTATTCTTACAACACCCAAAACCGTAAAATGACGATAAGCGGTCACGGTGAAATGCCGGCGTATGAGCCGCCGGGGGGAGATTTTTCCAACTGTGTTTGGAAAGACGTTATAACTGTTGAAATCGGCGAAGGCATAACCTCTGTCGGCGATAAAATGTTTAATACGTGTGACAAGCTTGAGAACGTTACCCTGCCCGAAACACTTGCAGTTATAGGAGAACGTGCCTTCAGCGGCTGCTCAAGCCTTACAAGTATCAATTTTCCCGAGTCGATAAAAGGTATTTACGATGCGGCTTTTGAGGCCTGCAGTTCAATGCATCAATTTGAGTTGCCCGGCTCTCTTTCCTATCTTGGAAATGCTGTCTTCAGAGACTGTACATCACTTATGGATATACATATCCCATATAATGTTGTTTCGGAAGGAAATCAGCTTTTCAGAGGCTGCACATCTCTTACAACTTTATTAGTTCCTGTCGGGTGTAAAATAGGACAGTCATTTGCCTATGGATGTTCCGAGCTTACGCTGTTACAAATAGATCACGGCGCAAAGTCTATAGGTGCATTTGCAATTTCTGAGTGTCCCAATTTGAGAACTGTTATTATACCCCGAACCGTTACAAACATAGCAAGTAACGCTTTTTATGAAATGGAAAAATATTTCGGTACGGTAAAAATAAAAGTATATACCGAAGAAAGAAGTTATGTTCAGAACTTTATCAATAACTATCCATATGACATATTTACTTTTTTGGACGCCGTAATTTACAACCCATATAATACATATATAGATTTGTCTTACTACGACTTTGACAGACAAAATATAATTAAAACGACAACTATCACATACGGTCAAAAAACCAATATGTTTAATCCCCCCAATGTAGAAGGATACAGATTCTGCGGTTGGTATAATGATTTCTATTGCACCGGAGCACCGATTGATTTCAGCGCGCAAAGATTTTATTATAACGAAACATTCTACCCGAAATATGTGTCGGATAATAAATATGCCTTTAATTTCAACAGCGATATATTTTCCTTTGCAAATCATGGCAATAACGACCGCTTGAGAGGAGAATACTATAATCATCTTGTGTTTGATAAGGCAAATCTTTTTCAGAGAATAGCGCACAGGAAAGCTTTTAAGAAAAATTCAGACGGCGGAATTTGCTACGGAATGTCATCTATTTTGATATTGTCAAAATTGAACAAAATAGATCTGTCATATTACAATAAGAGCTGTCTTGCGGAAATAGCCGACCCGAGCATGGATACGGGAAAGGGAAATCCGACAAGTTTGAATTATATCGACTGGAACACCTCTCAGCTCACTATGTTTTATCAAAAGAGCCAGTTTACAGGCGATTTGAGCAAATACAGACGCAATTATTCAGAACATAATGAACGTAAGAATATAAGAAATATTGTCAGTTATGCCGAAGGCACTGATAAACCTTTTGTTTTATACCTTTATGTAGACGGCGACGACGATGACAGCGGACACGCAATAGTTGTGCATAAGACAAAGAGTGAGAGCAACGGCGACTTTACCATGTATTGCTGTGACCCTAACCACTCAACTCCTAAAGATAAAATAGTTATTTCAGCCGACAGAAGATCCGCAGCCTTTTATTGGTATGACTTCGACTCCGAATCATATTACCGTTGCAAGAAGTACGAGAATATGTTTTTACAATGTGCAGTTCCCGTAAATCTCTTATATTCTTATGATATAACAGGTCATTTGAAAAACAAAAACATTTATTACAGACCTAACCACGGCGGCGAAGAAACAGACGAACTGTATGAACAAATATACAACGATAACTATTCTCAAACATATATAACCGTTAATTATCCTAATTTTACAGTTACCACATCCTCGGGCAAAACGGCAGAAATAAGAGATAATGGATATTATTCCGGAGACAGCGACCTGATTGAGTACCTCGGACCTGCTAACGATGAAGACAGCGACAGAGGCACATTCAGAATTCCCGAGCTTTCAAGCGGAGAAACTGTTACCGTTACACCTGTAGACAACACCGGAATAAGTGAATATTACACGATGTATGAAGACAACTCCTGTGAAGAGAACGGCGGCGGAGCATATGTAGAGTCCCCTGCCCCCATTTCGGTGATATTCAGCGAAAACGGTACGGTTGAAACAAATTATATTTCTTCGTTTGCGCAAACAGTTTGTACCGTAAATAACAGCAACACATCTAATTGCGGCGCGACCGAGTTCACTGCCAATACAAGGGGATTGAAAGTTACACCTCAGCAAAATGATTTGACAGTTGAGACGAAAGACAACACCACTGTTTCCGTAAATGTTCTTTATGACGATGAGTTTGTAACAAAAGAGGTAAGCGTGGGATCGAATGACGTTGTTACGATATCTCAGGCAAACACAAAAACCGTAAACATAAATAAAAACGGTACGGCTTTTGATAGTATAACATTACCGTTCACAGCTAAGTTTGAAAGCTATGTTTCAAGCGGATGCGAGCGTCAGACGGGTTTAAGCAACGGCGACAAATTAACCGTACCAAATGCGGTAAGACCCGGTTACACGGCAGAGTGGTACCGAAATCCCGAGTTTATAGGTAGTCCTTGGGATTTCGCAAACGATACTGTAAACAGTGATATTACCTTGTATGCAAAGTGGACTCC
>JAEEHZ010000105.1 GCA_016281115.1 Clostridiaceae bacterium
CCACTGCCCGCTTACTCAGGTTCGCAACTCCCGTCGAAACCTTTACGCTCCCACATATTATATTGTAATTGATATTTTGACACATAAAAGGAGGAAAGTCAATACCTATTGTGTCGAAGTGGGTAACAAATATACCCGAATTTGCAAAATCAAGCTTTGGTATCATTATTTTGCGTTGAAAGTATTTCTTTTAATTTACCCCACTTTATCATTTTACCGTTGTAGAATATGTAATCGTCGTCATTATGCTTTTCGCCAAATTCATCAGCTATTCTGGTTGCTTCATCGGTAGTCAGCGTGTTTTTAGCTTCCTGTTTATTTTTTTCTTCTTCATTTTCATCGGAAATAACGCTCACCATGCTGTTGTATAACAAATTAAAGTAAACAAGCGTTGAAAAAGACGGCAAAAACAGCACCGTGAGTAATGTCATAACAACAATTCTTACTATCCAATTGTTTACAACAAATATCAGAGTACCTGATAGCGAAAAAATGACTATCAGACCGCATAGCGCGAAAAAGTTGTTTTTCAATTCACCAAAAATTGCCAGAACGCTGTTTTTGAATATCTGTCCTGCTTTAAGCTCGAACGAAACAGTCATAACACACACGCACATAAAGAAAAACAAAACGGCAACGGCGATCAGTATATTCACCGCTACAAGCGATATGTACATCACTCCGCCGTATTGACCGGCTAAATATCCGTACAGACTGAGTGCCGAATATATCATAATAATTGCCGCATAAAACAAAAGACCGTTTAAAAGTGATTGAACAAGGTTGTCCTTTAAGCCGTAAATAAAATTCCTGAGCAACTCAATCTTTTTGCCGTTTATCATTCTGACGATAGTATGACAGAGTGCAGCGTAGAAAGGAAAAATCAATATAAAAGAAAGAGATACAAAGTAAATACTTATGCCGGACATCAGTAAATAAGACAGACCGACAAAAGCTGAAAGTATCACTGCACACGGAACAGCAAATATTATGTTAAGCCCCACCAAATGCTTAAAATGACCGAACAGCAGGGTAAAATAATTCTTTATATTAATGTTTTTTGTTGATACGTCCTTTGTATTACCTTCCATTTCTTACTCCTCAAAAGTTAAATACATTTCCGAATATTACCGTAAGTCCCACATCCGCAACGGAAGATACCAGCGTGATTATAAGGGCAGTTACAAGCCTTTTTGTATATTTTTTAAAATGATCAGTGAGATTTTCTCTATTTTTGCCATCGGGGTAAACTATGTGCCTGAGCATTGACGCGCAAAATCTGAACGCATCGCTCTGCAGGATTATGAGAGCAACGGCAGACAAAAGAGCACCCGGCAAAAGCACGCCGATATAGTACACGGCTCCGTTTAGGGCATATCCCGTAAACAAATATGCGGCTGTCAATCCTATTCCGAATCCTTTAAAAAGCGTTACTAAAGGCAGCAGCGCCATCCCCCACATTGAACAGCCCAAAAAATAAGTTGCGATTACAAACACGCACGCACCGGCATAAGAAGACAAAAATGTTTGCCACAAGCTTTGGCTGAGTTTATGCTTTATATTGCTCGAAAACAAAAAATCAAGCTCCTTATAAAGCTCTCTGTCATGCGTAACGCAGTAGTAAGCGCCGATTACCGTTCCGGCAAAAAGCAACAAAAAGAAAATCGTATTAAGCTTGCCTATCGGCTTTGATTTACGTTTTTCAAAGCGTACCGTATTCTCCGGTAAAAGGATATTTGTTCTGTTTAACAGCTCATTGTTTACATATTCTGACATTTGATTCGGCTCCTCAATTTTATTTCCTCAAATAAAATTTATAACCGAACCGAATAAAATATTACTTTTTTTGCTGTATACACCAAATTTTCATTATAAGTTTGTGAGGTATAAGCTTTGTGAGCAATACCTGACACCTTGTGCTAAAGCCATACAAGGAAACATCCTTGCCTTTTTTCATGTCTCTTATGGCGCGGTTGATGACTTCCGGCGCTGCATAAAGCTTATTGAAATATGTGAGCGTATCGTCTGTTTTTGCTCTGTCAAAAAATTCTGTTTTTACCCAACCGGGACATATTGCAAGCACACGTATACCACGAGGCTTCAGCTCTGCTCCAAGCGCCCGTGAAAAACTCAGCACATACGCTTTTGTCGCGGCATAAACATTGAGATAAGGCAGCGGCTGGAACGCAGATAAAGAAGCAAACTGGTATATCTTGCTGCCTGCCGACATGAACGGCAGAGTTTTATAAGTGATACTTGTTAGAGCTTTAAGATTAAGGTCTATCATATCAAGCTGTTCGCCAAGCTGCAAGCCCTCAAACGAGCCGAAGCGTCCGAATCCTCCTGCGTTCACAAGCACAGCCACATTAGGCTTATACTGCGAAAGCAGATCGCCGTATTTGTCTATGCTGTCATGCAAAGTCAAGTCAAGCGGGATCGCCCTTATTCTTGCTCTTACCTCGTTTTCAAGGTCTGTAAGACGTCCTTCACGTCTGGCAATCACCCATATTTCATCAAAATTCTTTTCTTTATCAAGGTGCAGCACAAACTCTCTGCCCATTCCCGATGAAGCACCGGTAACAACAGCAATATTCACGTTGAAATCTCCAATATTCTTTGGTTTATTTCACACAGCATTATATCATACTATAACATATTTGTACAGCCATGTTTTTCTTGACTTTTTGGCATATTTGTATGATAATGCTATATGTACTGGTTATATTTCTATTATTATGAAAAGAGTAGAAAAGAACATGAAAAATCCTATAAGTACTGTAACAATGGAAAACTGAAAGATAATAAAAGCTGATCTTTACCCTGAAACAGCACCGGAAACTGTTAATAATTTCATAAGTCTTGTAAATGATAAATTCTATGACGGACTTATTTTTCACCGTGTAATACGCGGCTTTATGATTCATGGCGGATGCCCCGACGGCACAGGTATGGGCGGTCCCGGTTACAGAATCAAAGGTGAATTTGCCGCAAACGGCTTTAATAATGAGCTCAAGCATACCGAAGGCGTTTTGTCCATGGCAAGGGCAATGCATCCCGATTCCGCCGGCTCTCAGTTTTTCATCATGCACAAAGACGCACCTCATTTAGACGGTCAATACGCGGCGTTCGGCAAGGTGATCGAAGGCATGGATGTTGTAGACAAAATAGCTTCAGTGAGAACTGATTACCGGGATAAACCGCTTGAGCCGCAAATAATCAAAACCATGACCGCCGAGCTTTTCGGCGAGGAATATCCGC
>JAEEHZ010000106.1 GCA_016281115.1 Clostridiaceae bacterium
AGATACAATCAGCACATTGAAACACAACGGCTTTAGATGGTCTCCAAAAAACAAAGTTTGGGTATGCTACAACACAGCAAACGGCGAGTATTCATTAAAACGTGTTGCAGAAAAGCTCGGCTGGAAGAAAGGCGATTCAAAAGAATCTGCTGATGATACGGAGGGCGTGTAGCTACAGAAAGCGAAGCGGAAGAACACCAGAATAGAAGTGATGCAATGATGGGCAACCAGAACGCTAAGAAAGGAATTGCAGCTCGCTTGCGTGAACAGTTTACAGAAAATACAAATAAGTATCTCGGTATGTCTTTTGAAAACAAGGCTACAGGCATTGAAGCTGTTTTTTCAAAAGAAAGTCAAAAGGAATTAAAAAGTCGAACTGATAATACAAAAGAAAACGGATTTACGTTACAAGAACATTTTGAAGTGGCTAATCAAATAAAAGAGCTATTTGAAAATGCTACACTTGAAAACACTCACAATGACACAAAGCACGGCGAAACCAATGTGAAAATCGAACGATTCTTGAGCAAAGAAATCACTTTAAAGTCGGGAAAGAAAGTACAGGCTTGTATCACAGTTAAACATTCTCTTGATAAAGACGGCAGAATTATCTACTCACTTGAAGCAATGGACATAAAAAATGCCCTTGAGAAAACAAGGGCGAAGGGGCAGCCGATTAATCGGACTGTCCACACATCTAATAATATATCACAAACTGGTAAAAATTCAAGCGGAATTGATGATATACGCAAAAATTATGAATCGGCAAAATCAGTTTCCGGCAATAAGAAAACGATTCATTTAGGCGATGAAAAAATTAAATGTCATTACAAGCTTGTGGAAGCTGATACACCGACGGCAAGCCATGACGAAAACACATACAAGCCAACAGAAGGTTTCCCACAAACAAAAGGCTCAACCGCAAATGATAGAAACTATCAAACAGATAAAGATGCACAGGAAAGTGTAAGACATATCGCTGCAAACTATAACGGTTTAGCTATTTCTGATTGCCCGGTAGTAACCAAAGACGGTATTGTTTTGTCAGGTAATAACAGAACAATGTCTTCTAAACTTGCAGCCAAAAACGGCACAGACGGTGCATATATGGATGCACTCAAAGAAGAATGTGAAGAATACGGCTTTGATGAAGACGATTTGAAACAGTTCAAGCATCCGCGCCTGATTCTGGAAATGGACGAATACAACGGTAATTATTCAACGAATGATTTTGCCAAATTCAACAAAGACGGTAAAAAAACAATGAATAACACAGAAAAAGCCGTCAAAATCTCCAAGACAATTGATGAAAAAGCAATTACAGATATTGCCGAAACAATGAGTGAGTATGAAACTTTAGGCGAGCTTTATGATAACAAAAAAGCTGCAATGAACCTTGCTACAACACTTGTTACCAGCGGCATTATTGACCGTAATGAGCTTGCTCAATACTACACAGAAGACAACGGCTTTTCTGAAACTGGAAAAGACTTTATTGAAACGGCCCTTGTTGGAAGTGTTCTTACAGAAGACAATATTAGAGGAGTTTCAGGAGCAGGCGGCAAAGAAATTCGTAAAAAGCTTGTAAGGGCCATACTTCCATTGATTGAAAACAAGGGTACAGGAAATGAATATTCATTCAACAAAGAATTGAATGAAGCTGTAAAGATTGCCGTTGAAGTTTCAAAGAACCATGACAAATTCAAGAACACAGACGAATATTTTGCGCAAGGCGATTTGTTTGGCGGAAATAAAAAAGACCCGTTGACAAAAAAGCTTGCTGAAATAATTCACGATTCTACACAGAAAGATTTTAACGAAAAGATGAAAGCAATTAATGCCGGTTTAAGACCTGCTGCAAGCGGTCAGTTTGATATGTTTTGCGGTGGTTGCGAATCAAAAGAAAGTATCATGTCAAGAATTCTTGATATAAAAGATACGGTTAAAAAGGCATTTAATTCTATTTTTGGGGGTAAATAATGGTACTTAATTGCAATATAACATTTTATCCAAACGAATTTCTGGATGAATACCCACAATTACAGCTCAAGAATATTTATTCTTTATTCAGACATGGACAGTATAACGCAAAATTTGCTGATACTGAATTAGATTTGTATTACCACTGGATAAAAGAAAAAGACGAAGAAATTACAGCCTTGTACAGTGAGATAAAAGCGGCAATTGCGCCATATTTAGCGCCAGAAAGTTCAGGCATGTATTCCGTGTAAGAATAAATGGAGAGTAAACAAGTTCTATGACAATAATTGATTTTGACGTATTGAAAAGTTTTGCTGATAGTTTTGGATATGATATTGTAATAGAAAAGCGTGTCAACGGACGGAACATAGCAAAGCTGATAAAGCGCCGTGTTCAAGATAAAAACGGTAAAATGACAACTGTTTATGTTAAAAATGGTGAAGAAGTGAAAATTCACACAAACAGGAACGGCAAATTTGTAGGTGAAGTTGACATAACCGGCAAGACAAAACATATATTGGGAAGCAAAGTTAGTTTTTCAAATAAGAACGGCAAAAATCAGAACGGTTTTATTGTTGAATCAAGAAATAACATGGATGTAATACAGGATATTCACGGCGTTAAGCATTTTGTTCCGCACGACGCTATTCAGGTAAAGCATCTAACGCCGGAAACAATCAATAAAAAAATGTCTGCAAAAGATTTTAATGCTGCTGAATATAACCGTAAATATGATGATTTTGAAGCAAACGGAAGCTATAAAGGCATTGACTATTCTCTACAAAAATTCATAAGCGGCCTGAAAGACACGCATCCAGAAATTGAGCAGCGAATAAACTATGATATTAAAAGAGCTGAATCAAAACCCGAAACGATTTCGCTTTACAGGTTGAGCGGAGAGGGCGCGGAAGCTGTTTATTCTAAAGAACGGGAAGAAATACATAAAAAGATTATGGCTGAATTTTTTACGCCAGAAAAAATATGGAATACAACGCCCATAGGAAACGAAAAACCGAAATTCCTTATTTTAGGTGGCAGAGGCGGAAGCGGCAAATCAGCCTTTAATGCAGATGAACATCCTGAATCCGGTGTATATTCAGAGAAAAACGTAATAAAGGTTGACCCTGACGAATTAAAAGAAAAGCTTGCAAACCTGACAGAAAAAGAGGGTTGGCAGGGTTATATGGCGGCGGCTTATCACGAAGAATCAAGCGATTTATCAAAGAAAATAATGAAACAAGCAGTTTTAATGAACTTGAATGTTGTCATGGATATTACAATGTCGAATGCAGACAAGCAAATTGAAGAATTGGAACTTGCTCATTCATACGGATATGAAACAGGCGTTCATTATATGCACGTACCGAAACAAGACAGTTTCCGGCGCGCGATGTGTAGATATTGCGAAAACAAAAAGACAAAAGAATTTGATTATTCCGGGAGACTTGTTCCGCCGAGCGTATTATTGAGCATGGTTAATAATGAAGAAAACTTTGAAAAAATCAAAAAGTATGCTGATAATTGGAGTTTTTGGAACAATTTTATTCCGTGGAAGAATCCAGACGGCACAAAAAACGGAGCTGTTAAAATTTGCGAAGGTGGAAAGCAGAAGAACAACAACAAAGTATCAAGCGATGAAGTAAAGCATGACGGCGAATTTGTTCTTACAAAATCCGGCAGCAAAGATTTTGGAGAAATTACGCCTGAAATTGCCCGAAAAATCAGACGGCAAGCAGGAAAAATCAGATTAAGAGTAGGTCAACAAGAAGGAAATCCAGAAGATTTTGGAGAATTGCATTTAGAGAGAAATGCAAGGTTGAAAGACTTGCAAAGTGCAGGGTTTAACAATGCAAGAGATTTTACAGAATTCGTTTGCTCTGATTATGATGCTATTTATCCAAATGGAAAAGGCTTGATTATTTATAAAAGAGGTAAAAAACACAACCAACTTTATATTGAACTGACACCATCAAAAAACAGCAATGATTTTTATGATGTTAAAACAGGAGTTGCAAGCAACCGTGAACAGATGAAAAATAAAACGCCGTTATGGACAAAATCCGATAACGGCATCAAAGAATCAGAAACGGAAAGAGCGCATGTCAATCAATTCTAAAACGAATCCCCCTTGCGCGGTCTGGTGGGCATTTCTGACAATTTCAATATACCATAATTTGCGGAAAAGTCAATGTTTACGAAAAACAAAATGCTTGTCGATAATATATATGTATATATAAATATATTTAATAAAAAAGTATTTGACAAAATAGAGATTTTAGATATATACTAAATTGTAGACAGGATAAAAGAGAGGTGTTGATATGGGAGAATGTTTCTTAAAAGACGATTTTAACGATCCAACTTTGGTTTATCACATTATCAGACCGGCAAAGCCTGAAAAATACATCAAAGATACAGCCCTTAACAAAGACGATATGAAAGACCCAAATAATTTTGGCAGCCCTGAATTTTCTGCATGGGTTTTAGAATGTATCGAAAATGGGAAAAAGATTAGTCAGAAAGCTAAAGAAGCCAAAGCATGTTGATAAACTCTTTAGTTGACAACACTGAAATATAAATATATTATGACACTATAGATTTGTCTTGCAAAGGCAGTCGTACTTTATGTATGGCTGCCTTTTTTTATGGTCAGCCAAGAGGATTTTATGGCTGATTCTTTGATAGACATTTCAGTTCCATTTATTATATGTAAATCACTGGAAGAAGGTTTTGATAATGACGGCAATTACATTTTTGAAACCGAAGCATCAAACGAAAACTTAGACCTTCAAAATCAAATCACACAGCAAACAGCCCTATTAGATTCTAAAGAATACTTTCTTTCAAATGGTGTAGTTTCCGACGATCACCAGCATAAAAAAAGATTGCCTGACGGCACAATTGAAACTGATAAATCAAAAATAATTGGTGAACCCATTTCAGTAAGAACAGAAGGCAAAAGAACTTTTGTAAAAGGCAAATTGTATGGCGCTGTAGATGCAGCAAAACCTTTTATTACTTTACTTAAAGCTCATTCATCAAGAGTCAAAGCATCAATCGGCGGAATAATGCCGCGCATTGTTAAAAACCCGGACGGCACAGAAACAATAACATCATTTTTATGGAACGATATGGCCCTGACTGTATCTCCGGTTAATTATACAGTCGGGAGCGCATGTTTTGCTAAATCTTTGACAAATGCCGAATTCTGCAAAGCTTTAGCAGCAGAAAGCCCGGCAGGGATGGCATTACAGCACGAAGACTTAGAGCCACATATTACACAGGCACAGCTTGCAAAAGACAGTGAAATTGAAAAGAACAATGACAAAAATGAAGCATTGATAAAAAACTGTTTAACAGAAATTAAAAATAAAAAACTACAGTCAAATGAAGCTGAAATAACAAACTACCTAATTTATCACGGTATGAATAAACACACAGCACAGGCTGCGGCTTGTGAAATTATAAAGCAAGGAGGGCCAATTATGGCTAAGAGCTGGTTCAGACAGCAGCTTGATGAAGTCTTTCAGAAATCGTTGCCTGACAACGAAAAACCAAAGAAAGATGATGAAGCTGTTAATGAAGACGATCTTGATTTGGATGGAATCAATGATAACGAAGATGAAAATGACGAAGACGATGTTGAAAAATCAATTGTCGACATGACTTCGATTCTGAAATCGGTTGATGCAGAAATGACTGCAATGCGCCAGACAATCGAAACTCAAAAAGCACAGATCGAAGAATTGCAGGGTGCTGTTCTCGATGTAACAAAGTCTTTTTCTTCTTATCTTGAAAAACCAAACACACGTCAAACTGTTATTCAGAAAAGCATGACAAACACACAGCAGGTAAATAAGGCAGCAAAGCCCGATACAGCTGATTTTGATGTTTTGAAATCTGCTTTGATGAAAGCAAGTCACGAAGGAAAAATTGGAGTTGAGACTGTTCAGCTTTACAGTAGCGAATTCCAGAAGGCAATGAAAGGCGAAACTGTGAACCCAAAGGTTATGCAGGATATTTGCCGTTTCGTAAACGCCAATAAATAAGGGAGCGTATCATGGGATTTTTTGATCAGCCAGAAGAAAACGAATTTGATACAAGTGTTCAGAACGAAGTGCTTGAAAAAGCTCTTGAAGCAGGTTATGGCACTGATGCGGCAAAATTCACAGGTGGACGTGCATTGCAGCGCGAAGACCTTGAAGCAACATTGGTTTCTGTTCTCGATGTAAAACAGAAAGATTTGAAGCTTTTCCATAAACTTCACAAACAGAATGAAACATCAACAGTTCATCAGCTTGACCGTATGGTAGGCGTTGGTGATGATGAATTCCTTTTTGTTGGCGAAGGTGAGGAAGCTAAAGAAGCTGACGGCGAAATTGAAAGAAGAATCTTTCAGACAAAGTACATTTCTACAGAATGGAAAGTCACACATCCAGCAACATTGACAAACAATGTTGAATCAGCAATTAACGTCCAGAAAATCGCCGGTACAACAAGAGTCGGTAAGGCTGTTGAGCGCGGTATTTTCCACGGCGATTCAACTGTAGTACCAAAACAGTTTGATGGTTTGCTTAAAACTTTGACTGATTCATCAAAGAACGCTGATTTAGCTAAAGAGCATCGTGCCGTATTGTTTGATGCACGCGGTCTTGAAATTGGTGAAAAAAACGACGCATTAAGCGTTAAATTTAATGAAGACACATTCAATGAAATTGCGGAAGAAGTATTCAACCGCGGTGGTGATCTTTCAGAAGCATACTTCCCTCCGGCTTTAGCTGGACAGTTCTGGAATTTGTTTAGTGACCGTTTGCGCTATTCGACAGGTGACACTCATACAGGACTTGAGAAATTGCCTGATATTTGCACTGGTATCGGTTCTACTATCAAAATTACAGACGATTGCGGTGCTGATAAGATGTTTAAGGTCAAGGGCGAAGTTGTTGCAAAAGGTAATGGTGAAAAACGTCCAAACACACCAACAGGACTTACAGCCGTTGCATCAGCTGATTCAGCATCTAAATTTAACGGCTTTGCCGGTGATTATCTCTATGCTGTTCATGCGGTCAACTCATTCGGTATTTCAGCAGGTAAAGAAATTGCCGCCGCTGTTACAGTTGCAGCCGGTAGCAAGGTTACTCTGACAATCACACCTGATTCAAACGGCCCTAGACCTTCTGGTTTTATTATTACAAGAAGTGCTGCAGGCGGTTCAAAGCTCATGGAAATGGTTCGCATTAAGGCAAGCCCTGATGGAACTACAACATATATTGATTTGAACGAAGAACTGCCGGGAACTGGTTCAATCGTATTGCTTACGCCAGTTACCGATGAAATGATTCCTAACTTGTCATTTGCACAGCTTATGGGCCTGTCTAACTTTGACTTGCCAACAAACAATCAGTTGACACATCGCGGTGTAATTGCTGTTTACGGTAATGCAGAGTTGCGCGCGCCTGAACATTGTGCATTGATTAAGAATATTGGTTGCCGCGGCGGCTTGTATTAAACCGGAATAAACAAAAGGAGACTGTATGGCTACTAATAAACCTACAGTTTCCGCCAATCCGGCAAAAGGTAACGCGGAAACTGTTAAAACACAAATAAGCACAGAAACAAAACCGGATGAAACTGTTAAACAGAACGAAACAGGAACACAGCCTGCAGACAATCAGGCGGAAACTGAAAAAACTGTAAATACAGAAACAAAACCGGATGAAACAGCCGGAAAAGACGAAACAGCCGGAAAGTCAGAAAAAGACAAAGAAGGTTTTGATGATGATGATACTGTTATCATCGTTTCAAAAAGCCGCGCTGGAAAGTCTATTACAGCTAACACAACAAATATCATTACATTTGATAAAAGTGGTAAAGCTGAATGTTCTGGATTTGAAGCAAAGTATTTGCTTGCATCCGGCTTGGGTTTTGAGCTTTCAAAATAATTAAGGTAATTATGGCAATATTCGCTGAAAGTACATCTAAAAGAGTTCTCATTACTATAGATGATGATGCAGATAAAAAATACATCTTGCAACGTGCATTCTATAAAGACAGAACATGGAAAACATGGACTGGAAGCGAATTTGCCGTAATTCCTGAAAATCCAGAAATATCGGATAATGATATACCCACAGACCCGGACACCGATCCAGACACAAACACAGACCCGGACACAAACACAGAAGAACCAATAAAGGCGCTTGCTATTGATGCAGGTGATTTTATTGATTCATCCGTTACAGACGGACTATGGGAATACAGATATTACCCGGCAGATATAGATAAACCTGAATTCAAAGATTTTAAGTTTAGTAAATGGGTAAAATTCGGAACACCTGATGCAGTAGGATATTCTTTCAACAATTATCATCCTGCTGCTGGTGAATGGGGCACAATCGTAACGCCGGATGATATGCGCTATACCTATCTTTGGGGAACTGACTTAAAAGCCACAAACGGCACGGATTTTACTGATGAACAAATTCAGTTTTTTATCGATGAAAGCCTTGCTTACATGGAAAGAGAACTAAATTTGACGCTCAAGAAGCGCGTTATTAAGTCAGAAGCCCGGCAAAGAGGTCTTCAAAAAGGCGTTGATTATGATACAGAAGAAGCCTTGTATGATTTTTCGTATAGAAAAATTCAGCGCTACGGAATGATTCAGACACGCCAAAGACCGATTATCAACGTTGATAAATGCGAACTCATTTATAAAGACAGAACAAAAAAAGATTTATTACCTTCTGTTGTAATTGACTACACAAAAGGAATCGTAAAGTTTTTGGAACGTCCTTATAAACCTTCTGAAAGAAATACAGGCATTACAAGCGCTTTATTTGCATATGGACAGGAAACTTTTCAAAGCAGATTGTTCTATGCAATTGACTATTCAGCCGGTTATGAAACATCGGACGAAATACCGGCGGATTTAAGACAAGCAATCGCAAAAGTTGCGGCAATTTCGCTGCTTAACATTATCGGTGACGGCCTTATGTCTGGTTTTAGTTCAAGTTCACTTTCTCTTGATGGTATGTCAGAATCATTCAGCTCTACACAATCAGCTACATCGGCTTATTTTGGTGCTCGAATTTCACAGTACAAAGACGACATAAAACAATACATTCAGGAAAACAAATATAAATTCGGTTTTCTTCCAATGGGATGTTTATAGGGGGTTCAGATGGCAGATTTTACCATGAAAAAATTGAAAGTTGCTGGAATCCCTGATTATGACAACGCGATAGGACAGAAAAAACCAGAAAATACAGGACTTACGCCGGAAGAAATAATGACAAATATGATTTTGCCATTCGACAAGCAACATCCGGTTGTGATAACTGAAAATTGTGAAACGGGCAAGATTGAGTATGATGCAAAGATTGAAATTGCGCGGAAAGACATTGTTGTTACTCTTGGCGAAGGCTCATATAACGGACAAAGACTTGTTATAGTTGCTGGATTCAATGATGAAGGTACGGCAAAAATAATTCTTGAAGAAGAAAAAGAAAAGACAATAAGCGCCGGTAAAGTAATTGAATATTTTTGGAGTCAAAATCACTGGACAGGTGGAAGCAGCGGCAGCGGTTTAGGCAGCGGCGAAAGTTGCAGAATTTTCGGTGTTATTGACGGGAATACGGCGACATTCACGAGCGAAGAATTCATAGGCGTTGATGAAGATTATCTGATTGAGCTTTTCTGCTCAAACAAAGATGTAAAAATTAGGGAAAAGACAGTTCAAGATCACAGTCTTATTGTAACGTATGACCGCAGCGTGGAAGGTTGCGATTGTGTTGCAATAGTGACAACGGATGCCGGGAGCATTGCAGCCGAAATCGGCAGAATAACGGAAGAAACGGAGAATATTTTATTCCCCGAAGAAATAATTACGGAGGCTAATAATGGCTAGATTTGTTACACGCAGCTATTTGCTTGTACAGTTCAAGAATTTCTGGAATTTCATCCAGAGTAAATTTGTAAAAAAAATTAAGGTAAACGGTGAAGAAATTGCCGTCAATGCAGAGGACGGCTCGGTAAACATCGAAATCCCGGAAGGTGCAGAGTATTCGCTTGCTAAAGCCGAAACAGCGGCGGAAGGTTTTCTTGCGACATATCATCTTACAAAGAACGGTGAAAACGTCGGCGAAGCAATCAACATTCCAAAAGACTATCTTGTAAAAGATGCAGCAGTAAAGACTGTTGAAGCCGAAGACGATCCGGTAGAAGGTTATGCTGTTGGCGAAAAGTACATTGATTTTACCGTCAATACAAAAGGCAAAGACGGTAACGAAACACACCTGTATATCAGGGTTGCAGACCTTGTAAAGCCGTATGTGTTCGGCGACGGCCTTGTGCTTGATGAAGAAACAAACACTGTTTCAGTTGATGATTACAGCGTAGTGCGTAGTGTACCCGATATTGAAGCATTCGCTGAAAAAATCGGTTGGAATGACCCTGATACTGATATTAACAAACTGAAAAATGTTGTTGCTATCTCTACCTACGGAATAAACAAGGTTCAATATGCAATGGCCGAAATCGTAAGAGCAACCGTAGGCGGCGTTGAGGGTTTGTATCTTGGCGTATCAATGAAAGGGCGAGCGAATGCTGAATACAAAGAGAGAACCATTGTAATTGACGATGAAGGTCACACTGTAAGGGCTTTCGTTTGCCCGGAATGTTATATTCCGCTTGAAATCGGGCGTATGATTACAAAAATTGACGAAACAGACCCTAACAGAACTTATGTCCGCCTTTCTTCGGAGACGTCGGATTTAGAATTTTGGGAACGTGACTACGGATGTTTTGCAGTATATTATGATTACGGCGACAGACAGGTAGGGTTGATTGAGGGCAACGGTCAGACTGTTGTTCTTGGCGAAAAAGTAAAAAATGCAGGTGTTTATTGGATTGGCCCTGCCAGAGAAGATGTCGGAGAGGGTTATAACATTGACTTTGAGACAGAGCTGACAGTTTAATTTATCCGGTTTACGGCGGTGCTTCGGCGCTGCCGTATATATCATCTTGTAGGACGGAACTATGGTATTCTTTAACATTGACGAAGACACGGAAAAATCGTTCAGAGAACAGTTCAATGAAATTATAGGAGTGATTATAAGATGAGATTTATCACACGCCGCTATCTTGTAAACCAGTTCCAGAATTTTGTTGATAATGTTCTTTGTAAATACGGCAAAGTAAAAGAACTTACCCATGCAGAATACAGTAATTTGCCTGCAGAAAAAGCCACTGACGGCATTGTTTATTTTATCAGCGACACAGGCACAATAATTAAAAATGGAATAACATACAATCCTGAACCGGGAAGCGGTGAAAATAAAATAGTAGAAATTAGCGGTTCTGTTGACGGTAAAACAGTTACATTCACAAGCGATATTGTTTTTGGCAGCAATGATAATTTTGGGCTGAAAATTTACGCATCAGAATCAAGATATATAAAACAAAAAGTAGAAGACGGAAACACCTTAACAGTTACTTATGATAAGGAATTCAGCGAAAACGCAAAAGTTGTAATGATTGCAAGGAGATTGACAGCATGATTTTATTTGAAACATGTGAAGGCGGCGGAGTTGGAAACGGTGCATTATATGCAGAATGTTCAACAGCAAGCAATGTTCAAGATAAAAAAATAGTAATTGAAGATTTGGAAGAACTCAAGCCGGGCATGACATTCAACGTCAAATTCATCAATGCGAACACTTTCGGCACTTATGATTCTAATTATGTAGTAGGAACGCCGCCAACATTGCAGATAAATGAATTACCGGCAAAACCGATTAAATGCGGCGGTAGAAATGTTGGTGTTGGTTTTGTTGCCGCTGGTGATATACATACTTTTGTTTATGACGGTACAGCATTCAATGATGTTACATCAGATGTAGTTTTCAAGAATGCAAACGCAATTATGTATAGAAGCGGTGCATATAACACATGGAACGGTTCTGACTTGAATTTTGTTTTCTAGGAGTCAATCGGCAATGGGTTATATTAGAAAGAATGACACAATTGTACACAGTGATCCGCCTGTAAAAACAAGACTTCGCGCATATGGTATGCACGGATTGGTAAATAATTATGGGAATATGTCAACAAACAACCCGTATCAGTTTAAAATGCCTTGTAACGGGTTTGTTCAGGTATGCTTTCAGCGTGGTGGAAATGGAAATACTATAGCGATCAGCGTTGACGGCGTGGATGTGGCGCATTATCCGACGTATTCATCTTGGTCAGCAGGTATATTAACTTGTTTTGCCGGACAAGGGCAAACTGTACGTGTAAGAACTGACGGCGGCCCGTTCTATATAAACAAAATATCAGCACAAGCTTTAGTGCTTGAGTGAGGGTTGAGCTATGGGCTTTATTCAGAAAGCGGTTGTAACGGCAAACCCGGCACGGAAAAACGGCACTATATTTCAGAACAGCTATACAACTACAGAACAGTATCAGACAGGATATTGGATATATGAATATGAACAGGTCTATATTAGCTCATGGGATGTGTATAGAAGATACATTGAAAACGGAAGATATGTACGTCGTGAATACATCGGCAATACTACAACTCTTGGAAGTTATGGCAGTACATCTGTACAACACCCAACTTACGGCACACGTACTGTAACAAGATGGAACACTAAATGGAGCAAAAGATGAACCTCGATTTTTCTAATATTGGCATTACAGGCATTATTGCACTTCTCATAATTGTTTCAGGTATTTCAGTTGCTTTGTTTTTTATTCTGAAAAATATCAAGATGCTTAGTATAAAAACAAACGCTATCACGCTTGAGACAGACAATTATCTAAAGACACAGGTTAAAGCTGAAAGTTTGAACGAATCAAAAGGCTTTATCAAAAGGCAATGTGTGCTTGTAGAGCATTATATAGGTGTTATTGCCGGTGATTTACGCGAGCTTTTTTCGCAGAATTTTGATTTAACACATGAAGAAAAGAATAAAATTCATGTACTCGTAGACTTGTTTATTGCCAAGCTGCAAACACAAATAATCAACAATTTTACAGAAAATCACATAGGCAAAACGCCGGATGAAATTACAGAATATACACAATTACGCGCAAGAGAATACACGGCTTTTACTAAAAATTTTTTTGATACATATGATTGGTTTGTTCCCGGAAAAAGACTCAAGGATGCAATCAATCATTTACCGGTAGACTATTACTTTACAAAACTATTCGTTATTTATAGTGACGGTAAAGCAATAGAAAAGTGACAGGCAGGAGTGATATATGAATTTACGAGAAGAAATTCGTGAAATGCTTGGAATTAAAGAAGAAATAATGCACAAATCTATCAATGAGATTCTTGATGATGTAATTGAAAAAGCAAACGGCTACGGAAACAAAATTCCTGTCAAAAAAGAAACCGCTGACGGTAGAATGATTACTTATTGGGTAAGCCCGGAAGACCTAAACGCCGGTAAAAACAAAGGACAGCAGAATTTATTTGACATTGATGATTCTCAAAAAGCAAGCAATGATGATTATTTTGCAAATTGGGATAAACAAACATATAATTCTCAAATCAAACCGCTTGTTTCAAAAATGAAAGAAGTTGAGGACGATTACAAAGGTTTATCTGCCAGAATCGAAAACAAATATGCTAATTACAAATGGGATAGAGATACAAGAGACCTAGATATTCAGCTCGACTATGACACTTTGGCATATATGAACCGCTGCAAGCTGCATCCAGAACTCAAGCAGGAATATTACAAAGATTATCTGCAAGAGACAGACCGTAATTGTAAGAAATTGAATAACAGAAAGCTTGCAATGGCGCGCCTTAAAGTTGGAAGCGAAGTTATCTACAACGGCGAAAAGACAACAATTAAGAGCATCAGCAAACGCGGCTATCCTATTGTTTCAACTAAAAACGGCGATAAAACATGTTTTGTTGATGAAATCGCAGATATTGACGCATTGATAGAAAAGTTTGCAATGGCAGCTTAATAAAGGCGGTACATAATGAGTCAGGGGCTTGGTAAAAATTCACCGGTTGTATTACAACTTGGAAAAGCAAATTATGAAGCACTCATTCAAAGACACGGACAATGGATAAGATGGCGTGTAGCAAGAAAATGTACTTGTTTGCAAAAGAATAGTCAGCAGCCGGATATA
>JAEEHZ010000107.1 GCA_016281115.1 Clostridiaceae bacterium
CGGAATCGGGAACATTTGGCAGCTCAAATGGCTACAGCCTCGGCAATATTTCAGATTATCCAACACGTACAGGATATACATTCAAGGGCTGGAAACTGACATATGGAGGAAATTCTCAGTCAAACTATGCGACAACTACGACTTACACATCAGGACAAACACAGGCATATACGAGTGCAGGCGGCAGCTTCATAGGTATAACGCAAGACCGTTTAATATTACCTCCTGCAAGTACCATGTCGGGTATGGTTCTTTATAACCTTTGTGCAAACTCAGGCGACACAGCCGTATTTACCGCTCAGTGGCAAGCAAATACTTACACTGTTAAATTTAACGCAAACGGCGGTACAGGTAATATGTCCAACCAGAGCTTTACATATGGCGAAAGCAAAGCCCTAAGCGCCAACACATTTGAAAGAACAGGTTATACATTCATCGGTTGGGATACCGAAAGCGCAGGCGAAACGGTAGTTTACACCGACAAACAAACTGTATCCGATCTTTCCGCGGTTAATAACGAAACCGTAAATCTTTACGCCGTATGGACGCAAAACGCAGTTGAGATAAGACTTAAGAATGCTGACGGTACAAATATAACGTATATTGATTCAGGTACGGGACAAACCGCAGTATCTGGAGTGATAAATGCAGACGTGAGCGCAACTCTTGATTCCCTTGCTTTAAAAGACAGCGGCGGCAAGCCTATAACTCCTGTAAAAGACGGATACGTGTTCACCGGCTGGTACACAACGGCATCTGCGGCAACAGGTAACGATACATCAAAAGCGTTCAGTCACAATACCGCTATGAATGCAAATACAGAACTTTATGCCGGATTTACCCCGATAGGAACGGTTACTCAAGAGGAAGAAGATACTTATATCCGTTTCGGTAACGTAAAACAAGATCTAAGCGGCTTTGAGCTTGTAGGCGTTCAGATAAGAACTGTATATTCTCAAACTTACGGCGGAACGGGCCTGAGATTCGTATCCCGTATAAACAAACAGCTTATATCCTCTTTGGAAAGCCTTTCCAATAAGTCGGTGAAATACGGACATATCGTCGCATTCGCAAGCGCGGTTCAAAACGGTGACCTAACGGTTGACAGTTGCGTACCCGTAAACGGCGTTTATAAGGCACAAAAATCGGAGGCAATAAACAAGCTGTATACGGGAAACCGATACAATGTGTTCTCAACCGTAATCAACGGCATAGCGGTAACCGATTATTCCAATGACTTCGTTGCAAGACCGTATATATGTTATACAGACGCAAGCGGAATAGAGAGATATCATTATTATACGGAAACAGGCAGCAATGCCTTGGGCAAGGGATACAAAGCAAACCTTAAAGGCGTCGCACAGTATATCCTGAATAATAATACCGCTGCGGTAGAGTCTGATCCTTATCTCTCAAAATATATTGACGCAATACTAAATGACAGAGAGATAAACGAAGAAGAATTCTCTGCTACACACGGACCGATCAACGGAGGAAATTATCCGCCCAACGAATAAAACGAAATTAATTAACTATGGCAAAACACGCCCCGTATGGTTTTATGACAAAACCGTGCGGGGCGTGTTGCGACAGCATTTTATTTCTATTATTTTGTGTGTTAGCGTGACAAACGCTCATTTGTTTGGTATAATATGTAACGAAATATAAATTAAAGGAGTTTTATCATTATGAAAAAAACAATACTTAAAAAATACGCAAAGCTTATTGCCGTAACAGGCGCAAAAGTACGTAAGGGACAGGAGGTCATAATATACGCCGATCTCGACCAACCTGAGTTTGTAGCATATGTTGTTGACGAATGTTATAAAGCAGGCGCAAAAGAGGTTACAGTACAGTGGAGCTATCAGCCGCTTACAAAAATACATTACCGTCATGAAAGCCTTACAACTTTGAAAAAAATTAAAAATTGGGAAATAGAGCGTTTAAAGTATCGCGTAGATACATTGCCTGCGACAATATATCTCATTTCCGAAGACCCCGACGGTTTAAAGGGCATAAATATGGAAAAGATGAGCAAAGCTCAGCAGGCCCGTTACATACAAATAAAAGAATACCGCGATGCGATGGAGAACAAATACCAGTGGTGTATAGCTGCTGTTCCCGGTGTGGCCTGGGCTAAGAAGGTGTTTCCCGGTTTAAGAAAAAATGAGGCTGTGGAGCGACTCTGGGAGGCTATTCTTTATACATCCCGTGTTGATGACGACCCTGTTGCAGCTTGGGAAAAGCACAACAAAGACTTGACCGACAGATGCAATTATCTAAATTCACTTAACATTGCAACACTTGAATATAAATCATCAAACGGCACTGATTTTAAGGTGGGTATGATTGATAACGCGGAATTTTTGGGCGGCGGTGAATATACGCTCGGCGGCAATTACTTTAACCCGAATATCCCCACAGAAGAAGTGTTCATTACACCGAAAAGAGGCGTCGCAGAGGGCATAGTATATTCCACAAAGCCATTATCATATCAAGGACAACTTATCGAGAATTTCTCAATAAGATTCAAAGACGGAAAAGCAGTGGAAGCCCACGCGGAAAAGAACGAAGAATTGCTCAACAAAATGATATCAATGGACGAGGGCGCCGCCTATCTAGGCGAGTGTGCGCTTGTTCCTTACGATTCTCCCATTAACAACAGCGGCTTACTTTTCTATAATACGTTGTTTGACGAAAACGCCGCCTGCCATTTGGCTCTCGGTAAGGGCTTCGGCAATTGCATAAAGAATTATGAAAAGTATACACTTAAAGAGTTGGAAGATATGGGTATAAACGACTCTATGATCCACGAAGATTTTATGATAGGGAGTAAGGATCTGTCAATTACAGCAATCACAAAAGACGGCAAGCGCGTACAGATATTCAAAGACGGTAACTGGGCATTTTAATTATGGCAGCTTGTAACAAAAACGATATTATAACCATTGAGCTTACGGGTATGACTTCCGAGGGCAGCGCAGTGGGACATTTTAACGGTATGGCTGTGTTTGTGGCAGGGGGAGCAGTGGGGGACACTGTCTCTGCTGTTGTTATAAAGGCGAAAAAGACGTACGCCATAGCCAAAATCATCGAAATAATTACCCCTTCCGCAGACAGAATTGAAGCCGATTGTCAGGCTTTTCCGTCTTGCGGCGGCTGTGTGTACCGTCACATCAATTATCAAAGTGAGCTCGATATAAAAAGGCAATTTGTTGCCGACTGTATGAGAAAGATCGGCGGACTTGACAATCTGCCGATTGATGACACCGTTTCAAACGGAATTATTGACGGATACAGAAACAAATGTGA